>CALMUT010000264.1 GCA_937872925.1 uncultured Myxococcales bacterium
GGGGGGTCGGGGCCTGCTTTTCCACGAAAGCACTGCCAAACTTCTCGGGGACTTCCACGGCTTTGCCGGCGGACCGCACTTTGGCTTTGCCGTCGAAGACGCTGACGGTACTGCGCAGCCCTTTCTTGCGGACGCTGGCCTCTTTGCTGTCGGCACTGACACGCGCGCCGCCCTTGACGGAATTCTCCACCGGTTGGCCCCGCAGCGCAGCGTGGCCAGCTTGCACCTCGCCGGTCTCGAGTTCCACCCGAGGTGGCGGAGTTTTGGCGACCTGCGTTCCGGCTGCGGTGTCGTAAATCACGACCAAGGTGTTCTCCGCAAGGTACACCCGGGTGCGATCCGCAAACACGATGTTCGCGCGGGCATCGCTCAGGGTGTTGACGGAATGGCTTTCGTATAACGGCATGCCCGGCGCGGCGGGGGACCAGCTTGCGCCAGGGGGGAGGGCCTTGACCTGCGGCGCCATGGATCGAAGCTGCGCGGTGGGTACGGTGCCGACGGTTTCTGGAACGACTAGCGTCAGCCCCTCGGTGAGGGGCTTCGCACAATCGACGTTGTTGTAGCGTTTCAGCAGTGCGGCGTGCTTTTCCGAACCGTAGAGCGCCCGGGCGATCAGGCGGCAATTCTCGCCCTTCTGAATCGTCCAATGGAATACGCGCTCCTGGTAGCCGGGAGTTGGCTTCGGCGCGGCATGCACAGACGTGCAAAAGCCAAGCACGCACCCGGCGCTCAGCCATGCAGAAATTGAAGAACGAATGACACGCACCGCAAAACACTATAGATCGACCCGTGGTGATGTCAGCGCAACAATCGCGCTTCTTTTTGGTGCTTTGGACGGCACTGCTTTGTGCCGCTTCGGCGGGTGCCCAAAGCGGGCCCGCCGCCACGGAGGGCGGCGCGTTGGAGCGTTTCGAACCGTCCGCCCCGGGCGATGCGCTCCTGGCCACACCGGACATGCACGTGCGCGGCCACCTGCTGCCCAAGCTAGGGCTCGTCGGGTCCTACGCCAACGGGCCGCTGGTGCTGCGAAACGCCGCAGGAGAGATCGGCGACGTTGTTTCCCATCAGCTCGTGCTGCACGCCATGGCCACACTCCCGCTCTGGGCGCGGGTCCAAATCGGAGTTGACCTGCCCCTATATGTGAGTCAGGCGGGAGAGGACCCTGCGGCGATCAGCACTCGGTTTGCGTCTCCAGAAGGAACGAACCTTGGCGATGTGCGCACGGATCTCCGTATCTCGCTCTTGGAACATGACGGCCTGGTGCCGGGAGCCGGCATTGAAGGCCGCGCCTGGTGGCCCAGTGGCTCCGAATCGGACTACACCGGCGCCGGCGAGCCGCGCTACGGCGTGACAGCGGTTTTTGGGGCAGACTCCGAGCGCTTCCGCTATCGCCTGGCGCTCGGACGGCGGTCGCAGCCGATCGCCAGCCGTCTGACGACGAGCCTGGGCAGTGACACGACGTTCGGTGGCGGAGCCGCGTATCGCGTCGCGCCGGTGTGGCTGGGCGCGGAGCTCTTTGGCAGCACCCGAGCATCGGCGGGCACTGACGTGCTCGACCCGGACAGCACGCCCTTGGAGGCGCTCTTTTCTGCGCGCTATGAAAGCGGTCCTTGGCGAGCCGGCATCGGGGCGGGCCCCGGGCTTTCGGATGCGGCCGGCACGCCGCGCTATCGCGTGGTGGTCGCTCTGGCGTGGGCGCCAGGCGCCGACGTAGAGCCTAGCCGTTTCTCTAAGTCCAGGCCCGCGGCGGATTCGGACGGCTCCGGTCAAACGCCCGTCGCAGGGCGAGAAGCGCGGAAACGTGCGTCGGATCGCGATCGCGACGGCGTGCTTGACGAAACGGATCGCTGCCCCGATCAGTATGGAGAAGTCAAAGAGCCGCCGGAGCGCCTCGGTTGTCCCCCGGATCGGGACGCTGACGGTATTTCCGACATGGACGACCGTTGTCCGGACGTTCCAGGGGTCGCCAGCGTGGAGCCAGCCAAGCACGGGTGCCCCGCAGACCGCGACGGCGATGGCATCTTTGACGAAGACGACGCCTGCCCCACGGAGCGCGGCAAGAAGACCGAAGACCCCAAGACCCATGGTTGTCCGGACGCCGTTCGCGTCGAGGGCACGCAAATCGTGATTCTCGAGCAAGTCAATTTCGCCACTGGCAGCGATCAAATCGAGGCCTCGAGCTTCGCGCTGCTAGCTGCCGTCGCCAGCGCCATGAACGAGCATCCCGAGATCGTGCGCGTTGCCGTCGACGGTCATACAGACAACGTGGGCAATGCGGAAAAGAACATGGACTTGTCGCGTCGGCGCGCGCTCTCCGTTCTGCGCTGGCTGGTGGAGCACCAGGTCGACGAACGGCGACTTGAAGCACGTGGATTCGGGCCACGCCGGCCCATCGCAGACAACACGACGGACGCCGGCAAGGCCAAGAACCGCCGCGTCGAGTTTCAGATCCTGAAACGAAGCGACAAACGCGAGCAAGCCTGGAAAGATGGCCCCGTCGAACGCTGAAGCCACTCCCCGCGGCGTATCGATTCGTATCAAAGTCGTGGCCACGCTGCTGCTCCTGGCAGTGGTGCCCGCCGCCGTTGTCTCCGTATTGCTCAGCAGGCAGTATCGAGACTCTGTCTATCTGCTGGAGGCGCAACACCAAGAGGCGGTGGTCGCCGAAGCCTCGGCGAAAGTCATTGAACGCGTGCGCCGGCTGGAAGACGACGCAAAAGCCGTGGCGCAGGCACTGGCGCTGGCCGCGGCGCAGCCGAGTGTGGCGCCGAGCGAAGCAGTGGGAGGCGCGGCCGCTCCGAGCACAGCCGACGGGCTCGACGGAGTGCGGGCCGTGTTGGCAACGCGCCAATCCTTTGATGCGGTGCGTTTCGAGGTCCCGAGCGCGCGGATCAGCACCGTGCTTTCCAAGGAGAAAAGCCCGGCCGCAGCCCCGGAGAGCGACGCGGCACTTCGCAAACAGGCCGACGAACGCGGGGTCGCTTTCGTGGTGCGGGGTGACAGGGGCTTGCTCGTCGTGCCCGTGCCGCGGGCACCAAACGCAAAGGCGAGCGGTTACGTAACGACGCAGGTGGACTTGTCACCGCTGCAAGCCGAACTCACCAAGATCGCGCTGCGGCGACTGGAAGGTGCGCGCATCGTTCTGGCTGACTCGCAGCGCCGTGCGGTCGCGACGGTGGCGCTTCCGGACGTAGCCGTGGGGTCGGATGTGTCGCGGCTCCCAATTTGGTCTCGCTTGCCCGAGGGCGCACCTTGGACCGCGGAGATCGGCGTGGTTGGCGAAATGTCCCTGGATGGGGAGCCCCAAATCGCGGCGGTGCGCACGATTTCCGAGTTGGGGTGGGCCGTGGGCAGTTACCGGTCCGCTGCCGTGGCGTACCGCACGCTCGACGAGCTGGAACGCGTGCTCTTGCTCGCGTCCCTTGCGGCGCTGCTTGGCGCGCTCGTCTTCGGCTTTTTGTTGTCATCGGCGTTGACGCGGCCGGTCTTGGCCCTGGCAAAACAGGCGGACCTCATCGGTGGGCGCAAATATGCCGAACTGGAATTGCCCGTTCGGCGTGGCGACGAACTTGGCGAGCTCGCGCGTTCCATGGGGCAAATGGCGAGGGACCTTCAGACCGGTGAAGAAGAGCTGAAACGCGAGGCTCAGGTGCGCGGCGACTTGAGCCGTTTCTTGAGTCGTGAATTGGTCGACGCGGTCGTGAACGGGAAACAGTCGCTGTCCCTCGGCGGCCGTCGAGCAGAGGTGACCGTTCTGTTTGCGGATGTCGTTGCGTTCACACCCATGGCAGAGAGCCGGGACGCCGAGCAGGTCGTCACGCTGCTCAACGAGCTATTCACGATGCTGAGTGAGATCGTGTTCCGGCACGGGGGAATGGTGGATAAGTTCATCGGCGATTGCATCATGGCGGTCTGGGGTGCGACGGAGGAGTGCCCGGACCATGCTGAGAGGGCTCTGCGCGCGGCGGAAGACATGCTGCGATTCCTGGAGACCACCAACGAAGACTGGCGTGGGCGCTTCGATTTGGAAATCCGCCTCGGAATCGGGGTGAACTCCGGCGAAGCGATTGTCGGCAACGTTGGTTCCGACAAGCGCATGGAATTCACCGTTGTCGGGGACGTGGTGAACGTGGCCGCGCGTTTGGAGGCCATTGCGCGGCCCAATCAGGTGCTGCTGGGCGAGCGCACGCAACAGCTGGCGCCGGAAGTCTTGCCGCTGACGGATCTGGGCGCCCACGAGCTGACCGGGCGCCAAAACCAGGCTCGGGTTTTCGGCTACACCCTCGGCGACGACTAACGGCAGGTCCCGGGGGGCCTGTGGGGTGCACGCTGCGATCCGTCGCACGGCGCCCACACTGTTTTTTTGGCGAAGTAGCCCAAAATGGCGGCAATTCGCTTGGCTCGTCCCTTGCACTTGTGCGGGCATGAATCAGCCGTCCAATCGGGGGGACGCTTTGCTTGGCCTGAAGCTGCCCCGAGGCATCGAGTTGCTCGAAAGCGTCGGGGAAGGCGCGATGGCGACCGTGTATCGGGCCGGCCAACACCCCTTCGGCCGGGACGTGGCGGTGAAGGGGATTGGAACCAATGGGGAGGTCGCCGCCACGACGTCCGACCGGGTAGCGCGTGAAGCGAGCTTGGCGTCCCAGCTGAACCATCCGAACAGCATCGACATCTACGACTACGGGCGAACGGATAACGGATTGACCTACTTGGTCATGGAGTACTTGCGCGGTCAGGACCTAGCATCATTGCTCCACCGTGAGCGTCAGCTTTCCGTAGAGCGCGCAATACAGTTGACACTCCAGGTGCTCTCTGCCCTCGAAGAAGCCCATGCCTTGGGCATCGTGCATCGTGACGTGAAGCCAGAGAATGTCTTCGTCGAACACCGCGAGGGCATTGGCGATTTCGCCAAGCTCGTGGATTTCGGTCTCGCCAGGAGCATTGGCAACAAGGGCTCCGAGATTACCGCGCCACATTTGGTTAGCGGCACGCCGGAGTACATGGCGCCCGAACAAGCTCGTCGTGAATCCGTCGACGGCCGAGCGGATCTGTATGGCGTCGCCATCATGCTCTTCCAGTTGTTGAGCGGGAAGCGGCCCTTCGCGGGGGAATCGCCGATGGACGTGGTGCTGATGCAGCTTCATCAGCCGGCGCCAAGACTGGACGCGGCGGATACGGGAACGCCCTTCCCCGACGATCTCGTCAAAATTGTGGCGAAGGGCATGGAGAAGCGTCCAGAGGGCCGCTTTCAGACCGCGCGAGAGATGTCGGCAGCGTTGGAAGAAGTGCTGCTACAGCGGCGCTCAGTCCCACCGCAGGCGCAGCGAGCCTGCGGCGCCTGCGGTGCAGCGGAAATGCGCGGCAACTACTGCGGGGTTTGTGGCGCGTCGCTGGTTTCCGTCGCCGGGCGGAACGCCGCGACCCAGCGTGCGGTGCCGGCCTTGGTATTCCGCGCGCGGGAGCGCGATTGGGTTCGCGAGCAGCGGGCAGTAGCGCAAAGTGAATTCGTCGCCGCGTGTTTGCTGGGGCACACGGGCGCAGGCAAGACGGCGCTGCTCGAGGCCATCGTGCACGAAATGCGTCAGGCGGGCGACCATGTCGTGCTGAGTGGACCCGACGCGTTCGGCGGTTGCGTGGTGGGCAGCACCCTCCGTGAATTTCCTGCCCAGCCTCCAGG
>CALMUT010000265.1 GCA_937872925.1 uncultured Myxococcales bacterium
CCGCCCCCGGCGCGCCCGCCCCCCGGGGGCCCCCCCCCCGCCGCCCCCCCCCCCCGCGGCCACCACGGCCGCCCCCCCTTTCCCCCCCGAAATCCGGCCCCGCCGATGGATAGTCGAAACAGCACGGCGTCTCCCCGTTGGCGCCGGGCAAACACGTGGCAGTGCAGGTCCCGCCACTTGTGCCTCCCGTGCCTCCGCCGCTGTCGTCCACCTTTTCGTAGGTCGAGACGATGCAGCCCGCTGTGATCAACGCCGCGGCTAGCAGCGTCAGGGTGCGTGAGTACGTCCGCGCGCGCATCAGAAGCTCCCCTGAACGCGCAGGCTCGCTGGGCCCACGAACAGCTCGGTGCGCCGCGCCGCTTTCGTTTCCTTGTCGCCGGTCAAGAGCAAGACCACCCCGGCGCCCGCGCCGACGGCGCCGATTGCAAAGCCGATAGTCGAGATCAGGCGCATTTGGTTCAAGCTGTCGACGTCGTCGTGGGCTTCCGGGCCGCAGGCTCCGTCGAAGCAGGCGTCGTTCTTGTCCAAGTCGCTCTTCTTGCCCAGCGCCAGCACTCCAGTGATGCCGCCCGCGAGCAGTCCCGCGCCGCCCACACCCAGCGCCACGTAGGCCAACGTGTTGTTGCTGCCACTCGTTCCCGAATCCAATGCCGCGCTGCTCGAACTCGCATTGCTAGCTGACGACTGCGCCGGCGCTTGCGCCGGCGTTTCGGTCGGGGCTGGCGGCGGAACGGGCGCTGCTCCAACCGCGTCTGGGTCGAATTCGAGGTTGATGGTCTCTTTGGCGGCCTCCGCCAGTTGCACGTCCTTGGTCTGCTCTTGACCCTTCCAGCGCGCGACCACGCGCCGCGTGCCCGGGTCCACCGGGCGGGCGATGCCGATCAGGGCGCCGTCGATGGCCACGCCATCCATGCTGAGTTCCACTTCGGACGCCGGCGCACCGGTGACGTTCACTTGCAAGCTGGGGATCTTCGGCAGCAGCTGCGTGCGTTCTTCGCCTGCTTCTTGCTGCGCCTTCTTGTGGTTCGCTTGGTTCGTTTCAGGGATAGGCAGACGCGTGGTTTCCAGGAAACGCTCCGCGGCCGCGACGTACTTACCCAGTTTCAACAGCGCGCGTCCGGACCAGAGTCCCAGGGTGGGCGCCTTGACTAGTGCATACGCGCGTTCCAACTTGTCCGAGGCTTCGGTGTAGCGCGCGGCCTGGTAGTCCTTGACCCCCTCGAAACCGATCTGCCGTGCCGCTGCGATCTTCGCGGCGTCGCTTTGCGCCCATGCCCCTGGGGCGACGGAAAGCGCCGTGCATAGCGCTGCGGCGAGGGTCCAAATTCGTTTCGAACGCATGACAGGCATCCTAGCGCCAGAAGGCTGCGGGGTGGGCAAGGGGCGCCAACGATTTGTCAGTTAGAGCAACCCCTCCGCGCTACCGGGTACCGACAGCGTGGGCTTCGGTGCGGGTTTGGCGGCACCTGCGGACGGCTCTTTGCCCGTGGTCGGAGTTTTGGCCGCGGGACGCTGCGCCGGAGCCTGCTTGGCTGTGGGCTTCTCCAGCTCGGGCTCCGCGGCGCCGGCATCTGCTTCGGCGGGCTCTTCCGGTGCAACTTCAGGCGTGTCGGAGACGCTCAGTTCAGGCGCGGCGCTGGGCGCCGTCTCTGGCGCCGCGGACGCTTCAGTCGTGGCTGCGCGGTTTGCGCCTGCTTGGTAGCGCGTCAGGGCAAAGTAGCCGCCGCCGGCCACCAGCGCCAAGGCGACCGTGCCCAGCGCAAGCACCGGCACCAAGGCCGAGCGTTTCGGGATGGGATCCAAAGTGCGGGAGAGTGGCTGGTTCGTGGCGAGGAGAGCGACCTGCTGCGCCGAACCCGCGTTGACGGGCGCAGTCGGTGCCACAGCAGGCAGCGTCGACTGCCCCGCAGC
This sequence comes from uncultured Myxococcales bacterium, assembly GCA_937872925.1. Classification (GTDB taxonomy): domain Bacteria; phylum Myxococcota_A; class Polyangia; order Polyangiales; family Polyangiaceae; genus JACKEA01. Next base: position 1,912 of record CALMUT010000265.1, read on the forward strand.
GCGGGCGCACACGTCCTTGAGCGCCGTGGCCGCATCCTTGGCGCTGGCAAAGCGCGCATTCGCATCGCGATTCACCGCCGTCGCGAACCACTGATCGAATCCTTGGGGCACGGGGCCGACTTGAGACGGCACCGGAATGGGATGAGAGCAGATCCGCAATAGGAGCCCGCCCAAGGCGTCGCTGTCGAAGGGCAGCTTGCCAAGCAGGGCCTGGTAGCTGATCACGCCCATGGCCCAGATGTCGGTGCGGAAGTCGACTTGACGCTCGCCTTCGGCCTGTTCCGGGCTCATATAATACGGCGTGCCCATCATCGCACCGGTGCGGGTGTTCGAGTCGAGGGTGCCAGTCACGCCGGGTTGGAATTTCGCGATGCCAAAGTCGAGTACCTTCGCGATCAGCTCGTCGTCCGCTTGGGTCAGGTAGATGTTGTCAGGCTTTAGATCGCGATGCACGATTCCGGCTTCGTGCGCTCTGGCGAGGGCGCGGGCCACGTGGGTCATGATCCGCGACAGCACATCCGGTGTCACGCGCCCTTCCCGCGCCAAGAGTGCGCCCAAGCTTTCCCCCTGCATCAGCTCCATGACGATGTACGCCATGTCGCCGTCCATGCCGTAGTCCAGGATTTGCACCACGTGCGCGCTTCGGATTGCTGCGGCCGCCTGCGCTTCGCGCACGAAGCGCGTCGTCATCTCCTCTGCGCCGCTCAGTGCCGTGCGGATGAACTTGATGGCCACGTCGGCTTTCAGCGCCAGATGCTGCGCGCGCCACACTTCGCCCATGCCGCCGCGTCCGATACACTCGGCGAGTTGATACTTGTCGGCCAGAATGTGCCCTGGCGCGAGCCCCAAGTCCGGCTGCACGGCTTCAGGATAGCCGACGGGGGCGCGGCGTCGAAATGTCCAGCAGAACGCCGCGGATCTCCGGGGGATCCGCAGCAAGCGCGGAGCCCCGGCACCCGGCGCGGCGGCCCGTGCCGTGCTAGCGCTTGGCAAAGGCCCGCGACTCGCGCTACCTCGAAGGCGTGCGACATCCCGCGCCAGACGCGATGCTGGACGCGCTCGGGTGCGTGGCGTTCGAGTGTGACGGCGAAGGCAAGCTCACGTTTCTGAACCCGCTGTGGGAACGGCTCACCGGCTACAGCGTCGAGGAGTGTCTCGGTCGCCACTATCTCGATTTCGCCCCGCCGGATCGCGCGCCGGAGTACCTCAAGCGGTTCGCACAGGCCGCGACCGAGCGCCGCCCGGTGGTGGCGTACGAAAGCGAATGCCTGACCAAGGATGGCCGGCGGCTCTGGATCGAATCCCACGCGACGCCGGAGTTCGACGCTGACGGCAAGCTGTTCCGCCTCCGCGGTACCTTGATCGACATCAACGCGCGTCGCGCTCTCCAGGAAAAAGAACGCAACCGAGAGCGCGACGCGCGGCTACTGTTGGAATGCTCCGCGGAGCTGCAGCGCGCCGAGTCGTTCCAGCAGGTCGTCGACACCGTCGCAACGCTCATGTGGCAGCGCCTCCGCTGCGGCACCACGGTGCTGTACTCCGTCGACGTCGCTGCCGACCGCATGATGCTTGAGGGCGTCGCGGGCACGCACGCTGAAACGACTCGAAAGCGTCTGGGGATGCTTCCATACTCGAAGGATCCGATCATTCAGGAGATGCAGCGCTCACGAGTGCCAGCGCTCGTTCTGGATGCCAGCAGCGACGAGCGGGTGCACGCGCGGTTTTCCGAGAGTGGGCTGCGGATCATGTTCGGCGCGCCGCTTTGGTCCGTCGACCAGCAGCTGGGCTTGCTCGGGACGGGCGTCTTCGAGGGTGAACCGACGCCGGAACTCGGTCCCCTCGAGCTGGAGCTCATGGCCGCCTTGGGCGCTCACGTCAGTATGGCGACCAGTCGGATCCGCCTTTCGGCGGAGCGCGAACGGCAGCGCCAACGCGACCAAGAACTCGAACGCCGCCTGTCCGAGTCCCGGCGTCTGGAGAGCCTCGGCATGCTCGCTGGCGGCATCGCTCACGACTTCAACAACGTGCTGGTGGGCGTGTTGGGCAACGCTTCGCTCGTGCGGGACACCCTCGGCCCAACTCACCCGATGCATGAGGCCTTGGCTGACATCTGTCTCTCGGCAAAGCGTGCGGCGCGCCTGGCCGGACGCATGCTGACTTATTCCGGAGGCAAACCCATTCAGCGCGGCGCTGTGACCCTCGCCAATCTCATAGCGGAGACGATCACGATCGTGACTGCGGGGGTGTCGAAGTCGACGACCTTCATAGTGGACGACGTCGATGCCGACTTGGCGGTGCGCGGCAGCGCGGTGGAGCTGCAACAAGTGCTGCTCAATCTATTGACGAACGCCAGTGAGTCCGCGCGGGGCGCTGCGGTCCGCGTACAGGTTTCTGCGATCTCCGCGGAACTCGACGCGGCGTTCCTTGCCGGCTGCATCGGCAGTCAGCTAGAGCCGGGCCGCTATGCGGTGCTCTGCGTCGAGGACAACGGAGCGGGTATCGATCCAGAGATCCGTCCGATGATGTTCGATCCCTTTGCGTCTACCCGCGGGACCGGTCATGGCTTTGGCCTGGCAAGCGTGCTCGGTATCGCCCGCGCACACGCAGGAACGCTGCACGTGTCCGACGCAACTCCCTCCGGTACCCGCATTTGCGTCATCCTTCCGCTGTCCGAAGACAAGGATTCTTCTCAGAGCGGAGAGATGCCGGCACAAAGCAGCGGGGTGGGTCAGCCCATTGGGCGCGTGGCCCTGGTCGTCGACGACGAAGCCATGGTGCGCGCGTTCCTCAGGCGCGCGCTTGAACTCCAGCAATTCCGTGTGCTCGAAGCGGTTGATGGCGAAGATGCCTTGAAGCAGCTGGCGGCGCAGCGACTCGACTTGGTCGTGCTCGACCTGACGATGCCCAAACGCAGCGGCAAAGAAGTGCTGGCGCAGCTTCGATCCGAGCAGCCGCGGCTGCCAGTGATCTTGGCGTCGGGCTACACCGTATCGGACGCCGTGGCGGACGCTGACCCCCACACCCGCATATTGCAGAAGCCCTACGCCTTGGCAGCACTCCTCGACACCATTGGTGAGCTATTTGCCGTGTCCAAGGCCGCCGAGCCTGGCACCACGTGACGCTCGGCGGGTCCCGTGCGACACTCATGGTGTCGTTGGGGGCTTTTTCGATTTCCGAGGTGAAAATGAAACGCTTGAGTGCCTCCTTTGCGCTTTGTGCCCTTGCGGCCACTGCCTGTGGAACCGAAGTAGACGTTGCGCAGCGCACGCCCGTGTCGGAACAGTCCACCGCCATCGTCGGGGGTGTGGACGATACGGGTGCCGGCGCGCACCCTGCCGTGATCTTCATCACCGCAGGCGGCGGCGCTTGCACGGGCGCGCTGGTCGCGCCGAACTTGGTACTGACGGCGCGCCACTGCGTTTCCCAAAACATCACGCAGGGCATTGGCTGCGACATCTATGGGCAGTCCCAAAACGGCAACCACGTCGGCAGCGACTACACGCCGTCGTCCTTGAAGATACATACCGGGGCCAACCCGGGCGGAACGGTCGCTGTGGGCAAACAGATCCTGCACCCAGCGGGACAGAATCTCTGCAACAACGACGTCGCACTGATCGTGCTCGACAAAGCCGTCACCGGCATCACGCCTCTCAAGTTGCGGCTGGACTGGGGACCGCAGATCGGCGAGCTGGCGACGGCCGTTGGCTACGGATCCATCAACGACATTGGGCAAGGAGCCGGCAAGCGGCGTCGCCGCAGCAACGTACCGGTGATCAGTGCCGGTCAAGATTGGAACGAGCTCAACGGCGCCGGCGAGGTTTCCGTCGGCCAGTCCGTATGCAGCGGGGACTCCGGCGGGCCGCTTATCTCGGCGGCGGGCACGATCATCGGCGTGGCTTCTCGCGTCTCAAAGTGCACGGATCCGAAGGCCAGCGCCAAGTACGCTCGCGTCGATTTCCAGAAGTCGCTGATCTTGCAGGCCTTCGCCGCGGCGGGCGCCACGCCGGGGGTCGAACCGGGGCCGGCGCCGCCACCTTTGGTCAAGAAAGACACCGGCAAGAGCCCGTGCAAGACCGGTGCAGAGTGCCAATCGAATCTATGCCAGCAGGCACAAGGCTATTGCACGAACTTCTGCACGGCGTTCCCGTGCCCTTCGGGCATGTGGTGCGCTGAAGGCAGCGTGAACATCAGCGGGCAGACCATCACTGACAAGTTCTGCCAACCACTGGCGGGCACTTCCGCGTGCGATACATGCCGCCTGGGGCAATGCATCAATGTTGCCACCACGTGCAACAACAACGCCGACTGCAAGAAGCTGCTGGCCTGCGCGGACGCCTGCACGGACCAGACTTGCGTGGAGGCATGCATTGCCGCCAACCCGGCCGGCGCCGCGGACTACGACAGCATCACCTATTGCGCATGCAATACGACGTGCAAAACAGACTGCGCCACACAGTGCTTCGGCACCGCGGGCGCCGGCGGCGGCGCGGGTCAAGCAGGCGCTGGGGGTAGTGCGGGGAGCGCTGGCAGCGGGTCCGGCGCCTCGCCAGGCTTCGGCGGCAGCCCTGGGGTCGGCGGCGCAGGGGGTGCGGCCGGCACTCCCACGACGAGCGACTCCGGCAGCAGCGGCGGGTGTTCCACTCGCGGCGGCGGTTCCCAGACCTACTGGCACGCGCTGTTGTTCTTGGCGCTCGGCGTGGGCCTGCGTCGCCGCCGCGTATGGGCGCGGTCACGCGTCTAAGGATCGTACGGCTCGCTTGGGCGAGAAATACAGGGCAAACGCCACGAGCCGGGACAGCGTCGGCTTCGGCTCGCGTCCCTTGGCGATGCGTGTGATCTGTGCTTGATACCAGGCGCCTTGCACCAAGGCGTCGAGTGCCTTTTGCCCCGTACTGAGCTTCGGTTGCACGGCTTCGGTCGCACGCCCCGCCAGCAGGCGCGCGGGCAAGTCAGGCTCTGACGCCAGTGGACGCGCCATGCCGACGAGGTCCAAGGCGCCGCTCTCCAGCGCAGCGTTCATGCCGGCGGCGCTGCGGAATCCGCCGGTCACCAGTAAGGGCAGCTGACTGATTTGGCGCACCTTTTCCGCGTACTCCAAGAAGAACGCTTCCCGGGCCTGCGTGCGATCGGATTTGGGTTCGTCGAACATGCGGGCGGATTCGTAGGTGCCGCCGGAGATTTCCAACAGGTCGATGCCTTCGGCGTCCAGGGCGCGCACGACGGCAAGGCTCTCCTCTTCGTCGAATCCCCCGCGCTGGAAGTCGGCACTGTTGAGCTTCACCGACAAGATCGCTTTGTCGCCGATCGCCACTCGTACCGCGCGCACGAGCTCCAACAAGAACCGCCGTCGCTTTTCCGGCGTCCCGCCCCATTCGTCTTCCCGCAGATTCGTTAGCGGCGATAGGAACTGGCTGATCAAGTAGCCATGGGCGGCGTGCAGCTGCACTCCGTCGAAGCCCGCTTCCATGCACAGGGCTGCCGAGCGTGCGAAGCGCTCGATCAGCGCCTCGATCTCCTCGCTGCGCAGCGCCCGGGGCACGGCGAAGGCTCCCTTGATCATCCGCACGGGCACCGCGGACGGCGCTACGGGCTCTCGGGTCAACGTGCGGGGGCTCTGCCGCCCCGGGTGATTCAGCTGCACGATCCCTAGGGTGTCGTCATGGCGCGCCGCCGTTGCCCAGTCGACAAAACGCGGCAGGTCCTGGGCGCTCTCCAGCCACACATTTCCGGTTTCACCCAGCGCGCCACTATCCACCATTACGTTGCCGGTGATGAGGAGCGCGGCCCCACCCCGAGACCAGCGTTCGTAAAGGCGCCAGTGTCCAAGATTCGGTGCGCCCGAATCGTCCGCCAAGCGTTCGCTCATTGCGCTCTTCACGATCCGGTTCTTTAAGGTGTGGCCTGAGGGCAGCGTGAGCGGTTGGCTGAGTTTCATCTACGTTTCCTTCTTGCTTGTGGGTGCGATGCGAGCGGCCAGTTGCCTGGCCAAGGTGGCGGCCATTTCTCGATCAGAGATTTCGATACGCGCCACGTTGGCGCGACCCGTAGCCGCCAACGTCACCAAGCCGTGCAGGCCTGCGTAGAGCAGCCGCACGTCAGTTTCCGCGCAGGTGGAGCCTCGTGCTTCGAGGGCGCGCACGAGAGCCTTCCACATTCCCAGACCGGGCATATCCGAGGCGAGCGCGCCGCTTTCTCGTAGTGCTTGCCAGTCGTACTGCCGCTCGAACATCAGCCCGTACAGCTCGCGGTGTTCGAGCCCAAAGCGCACAAACGCTTCGGCAAGATCCGCCAGGCTGCCTCCCTGCCCCAGCACGGCCGCCTGCTCCTTTGCCAGCTTCTCGAAGCCGGCCTGCGCGACGTGATGCAAGAAGCCGTCGAGGCTGCCAAAGTGGTGATACAGCGCGCCCGTGGTCTTGCCGAGGCGCTCCCCCATGCTCCGCGCTGTCAGATCTTCCGCGCGCAGCTCACCGCCCAGCAGCGCGGCGAGCACGGTCTGCACTGCGTTTTTTGCGCTGGAAGAAAGCCCTGACATAACGTTGTTACGCCAGAACATAACAACGTTATGGAGTACGTCAAGCGCCGCCCAGCAATCGCGAAAACCCTGCGTATTAGCCAGTTTGCGTTGCGGAGCCCCCCAAGCGCGCTAGGCTCCGCCGGTTACTTTCTGGAGCAAGAAAAGATGGCGGCGATGAAAGCGTTCGGCGGGCTCGTGGTCTTTGGCGCGGGGCTGATCGCCTTCGCATGTGGCTCGTCGAAGGAGGATCCCAAGCTCGGCTCCGCAGGGGGCGCGGCGGGGTCTTCTGGCTCGTCGGGCACCGGCGCATCCACGGCGTCCGGCGGCGGCGCGGGCATCACTGGCACTGGTGGCACGGCTGGCACTGGCGCAGTCGCTGGCGCTGCAGGCACGGCCGGAACCGGCGGCGGCCCGAGCGCCGAATTGCGCTTCGTCGCCATGGGCGACTGCGGCAAAGGCAACGACGGCCAGAAGGAAGTTGCCGCTGCCGTCCGTGACAAGTGTACCAAGGACGGTTGCGACTTCATCCAGATGCTGGGTGACAACCTCTACGATAGCGGTGCCAGCTCAGTGGACGATCCCATCTGGCAGCAGAAGTTCGAGCTGCCCTACGCAAATCTCACCTATCCGTTCTGGGTTGTACTTGGCAACCACGACTACGGCGGCGGCGGCGCAGGTTTCGAGGTGGCCCGGGCCAACGTGCAGGTCGCCTATTCGCAAAAGTCCAACAAGTGGAAGCTACCCGCCAAGCACTACAAACACCCAGAGCCTGGCGTCGATTTCATTGGCCTCGACACGAACGAGTCCATGTTCAATGCCCATGCCACGCAGAAGACCAACGTCGCGAAGTGGATTGCGGAGTCCACCGCCGAGTGGAAGATCGCCGTGGGTCACCACCCGTATCTGTCCAACGGCCCCCACGGCAACGCCGGCAGCTACGACAACCTGCCGTTTGTGCCCGTCGTAAACGGCAAGGGCGTCAAAGACCTGATGGACACCACCGTCTGCGGCAAGGTGGACGTGTACATCTCTGGACACGACCACAGCCTGCAATGGATGACCGGCAAGTGTGCGGGCACGGAGCTACTCGTGTCCGGTGGCGGCGCTTCGAATACGGACCTACCGGGCAAGAACCCGACGCACTATCAAGGTGCCCACACCGGATTTCTCTACGTCGTGATCAAGGGCAAGACCTTCACCGGCGAGTTCATCGACGCCCAAGGCAACACGAAGTTCACCCGCACCATCACGAAGCCCTGACGCGAATCGATGCTGCCGCTGCGCGCGGCGCCGACTAAAACGTGCCGAACACGCCGGCGGAGTTCAGGCCGACCCAGGGACGCACGCTGGGCCCGGTGGCTTTCTCTTCGCGTTTGAGATCCAGCACCAGGAGCGTCACACCTGCAGCGACGCCGACGCCGCCCACGATGAAACCCACCGTGGCGGCAGTCTTAGCGCTACTTGCTTCGTCGTCCACGCTAAGGACTTCCTTTTGCTGCGTCGGCGTACAGTTCGGTTCGCAGGAATCCGCTAAGGAATCCGCGTCTGCCGACTTTTTGTTGCCGTCGAGGAGGAAGTAGGTGCCCAGCCCCAACCCCACGGCGCCCACGCCAAACGAGATGTAGCTGCCCAAGCGCATGGTGCTCAGGCCGCTCGGCTTCTTCAGGTCGTCCGTGGAAATGCCCGTGCCGCCGCCTGCTGGTTCTTGCGGGATGGACGGCGCTTCGCTTGAAGGCTCCAGCTTGAGCACGACGTTCTCGCTGCCGCCTTCTGACAGTGTCACTTCGACCGGCGCACTTTTGAGTCCTTCAGCTTCGGCGACCAGCGTGTGCGCGCCGGGATCCGCTGGGTAGGGCACGCCGAGGAGGGCGGCTGGCACGGCGGCACCGTCCAGCGCAACCCGTGGTGTCTTCGTGCCCGCGCCTTCCACGATGATGGTCAGTCGCCCGAGCCGTGCTTCTACCGCCGGCAGCTCGGCGATTGCGGCGTCGCGCGCCGCCTTGATTGCCGCGGGCGCGTCGTCGGCAAGTTGTTCGCGCTTCGCCTTCAAGTACGCCTCGCGGGCCTTCACCAGCTTGCCCAGCTTCGCGTAGGAGCGGCCGAGGTACACCAGGTGCGGCACCGCGTGCACCAGGCTTTCAGCGCGTGCAAAGAAGTCAACCGCCTCGGCAAAGCGGCCTTCGTCGAACGCTTTCTGTCCCTCGGACGCCGCAGCCCTCGCCCCTGCGCGTTCTTCGTCGGTGACGGCGAACGCCGCAGACGTCGTCGCACCTACCAACACCATCGTGGCCCCAACTCGAGCTAAGCGCCTCAGCTTCATGGGGCGCATCCTAGAGAAAATCCGGGATTTTTGCCACGTCCGTGCACGCAGCAAGACTTGGCGCCTTTCGGGGGCTAGAATCGGGGGCTCATGCTGAATCCCGGGGATGTCGTCGACGGCAAGTACAGGGTCGTTCGCCTGATCGGCGAAGGCGGCATGGGCGCCGTGTTTGAGGGCGAGAACACAGCGATTTCTCGTCGCGTGGCCATCAAAGTGCTGCACGCGCATGCGGCGCTGCAGGACGACACGGTCATGCGCTTCAAGCGTGAGGCGCGGGCCGCAGGCAAAATCGGCAACGACCATATCCTGGAGATCTTGGATCTGGGTGAGCTTGGCGAAGGCGCTCACTACATGGTCATGGAGTTCCTCGATGGGGAGCCCTTGTCCAGTCGCATCGAGCGCGGCGTGCTGCCTCCCGCGGAGCTGGTCGACGTCGCGTCGCAGTTGCTTGATGGGCTCGCCGCCGCACACCGCGCGGGGATCATCCATCGCGACCTAAAGCCCGACAACGTCTTCATCTTGAAGGAAAAAGCCGGCCGGCCCAACTACGTCAAGATCATCGACTTCGGGATCTCCAAATTCCATCACGGCATGGAAGATGGCGAAATGAACATGACCCAGACGGGCACCCTCATGGGCACGCCCTTCTACATGTCACCGGAGCAAGCCAAAGGCAGCACCGAGCTTGACCATCGCATCGACATCTACGCCGTAGGAGTGATCCTGTACGAGTGTCTCTCGGGTCGCGTGCCCTACGACGCTAACAACTTCAACGAGCTGATCCTCAAACTGGCCTTCCAGCCAGCGCCGCCCATCACCACCTTCGTGCCGAACATCGACCCGCGCCTTGCGGAAATCGTGCATGGCGCTTTGGCGCACGATCGTGACCAGCGCTACAACTCCTGCGAAGCGCTGCAGCAGGACCTGCAGAACTGGTTGCAAGGCGCCGGCGCCGCGGCGCAGCAGGGGTTTGCACCGGTCGTGGATGTTGGCCTGACCCATGCGGAGACGACCACCGGCCCCAGCGGCCCGGGGCACCCCGTCGTGGCTCCCGCCGGCACGCAGAGCAACTGGAGTCAGTCGGGCATCACGCCCCCGATCCCAAAGACCAGCCCCGTCGTGCCCCTGGCCATTGCCGGACTCGTCGTCTTGCTGATGCTGGGTGGCGGCGCTTTCGGTGTGTACAAATACATGTCCGGCAAGAACGCTCAGGCCGCGGCAGCGGAGACACTGGAGACGGACGCCTCCGCCACGCCGACGGACACCGAAGACTCCGCGACCCCGCCGGCGTCCGAAACGGCCGCTCCAGAGAACACCGAAGCACCCGCGCCCAGCGCGTCGGCGCCCAGCGCCGACGAAGGCGACCCAAAGAAACCCGTGGCCAACGTCGGCGCGAAACCGGTCGCGAAACCGGTCGCAGCGAAACCCACGCCGATCATCAAGCCGGGACCCAAGCCCGCAGCCAAGCCTACGCCCAAGCCAGGCATGGGCGGCGCGCAGGACTGGTACTGACGCTACCGGCTTGAATTCCCAGAGTCGCCCACTCAGCGCCAAGTCGCGAGGTAGTGAGCGCCGGCGGCGGTGCGAGTGCACTCGACCCGGACATCCTTTCGGCCCGCGATGCTGAGGACGGTTTGCACGCCAATGCGGGTAGCGCGCAGCGGCCAGGGCGGAACGTCGGGCCAGTCCAGGAGCAAGATCTCGCCGTGGCCAGGCTTCGGGATGTCGGCTTCGAGCCGGCCGCGATCGTAGGACTTGCCGAAGATCACTGGTGTGCGGCTGATCAGCGCCTTGTCCGTGGTGAGGCGCAATAGGAGTCTCCAAAACGTACGCATGGTGCGTTCGATGCTGACTGTCGCGACGCGCTCGTGCAGGCTCGACACGGATTCTCCGGACTCTTTCGCCAGCTCGCTAAAGACGGTTTCCATCACCACGATGGGCACCCACTCCACCGCCGTGAGGGTCTCGTAGCGCTGCCGCGTCTCGGGGTGTACGCGGCTCAGCGCCCGCTCCACGAGCTCTTCGCCCAAGAGCTCTGCAGCGACATCGCGCAGACCACACGCCAGAGGACCGGAAACACAGGGCGGGGCCATAAAGCTGCCGTCGACGCTAGCACGCAGCTGCGCGCTGTGGCCGCTTCAAGATCCGGAAAGGATCTGCTTCATCTTAGTGGAGCCCTCGGTGGGGCTCTGCACGCGCAGGGTCGTGTGCGCATAGCCGTCGACGGATGGTAGCCCGGCGATGCACCATCCGGGATTGTCCGGTCGGGGCACGAGTTTGCCAAAGGGGTCAATGCCTGCGACGAAGATCTGCCCCACGGCGTTGGGCCCCTCGCTCGGCGCGTAGTAGGCGTGCCCGCCCGCGCTGATCTTCGTCAATGCGGGACCGCGCCCGATCTCCAGCACGTCGAACGTGATGTGGTCGCCGCCCGCCCCGGAGCATTCGCCGTCAATGCGCGTCACCTTAATTACGGCGACGCTGCACGAAGTGGCGATGGCACTCTGTGCGCTGGCATCGTTCGCGCCGCCCTCGGCGCAAACGCCGGCGTCCGTGCTGCCGCCGCTGCCGCCCACGCTGGCGTCCCCCGCGCCGCCACCGCTGCCGGCGCTGCCACCGCTGCCGCCCACAGCCCCCGCCGCGCCGCTGCCTCCCGCCCCCGCCCCCCCCGTCGCAGAGCTGCCGCCACTCGAACCCGCGCCACTGCCGCTGCTTCCCCCGCCGGCGCCACCACTGGCACCGTCCGAGGACGTATCACCGCAGCCGATCAAGAAAGTCGCACTCAGGAGCAACCATGCGCGCAGGCTTTGCATGCCCTGAGCATACGCCGTGTCTACGGCATTGGCACATCGGCCAGGGTGAATTCGACGCCAAAGCGACGTCCGCGGTAGGGACGGCGCAGCCCGCGTTTCGCAGCTTTCTCCACCAATGGGTCGCCGCGCTGGGCGTCGCGATAGTTTGATAGAGCCGCCTCGCGCTGTCCAAGTAGGTCCTGGGCACGCCCGCGCCATAGGTGAAAGCTCGCGATGCGCTCCGGAGCGTCGTGGCTCAGGGCGATGGCGCGATCAAAGCTCTTCAGCGCGCCGCTGGCGTCCCTGTCGAGTAGCGCCATCAGCCCCTGCATGTAGAAATACAAGGGTTGATCCGGTGCGGCCTGCGACGCGCTCTGCAAATGCTCCCGGGCGGCTTTCAGATCGTCTGCGTTGAAGTAGGCCTCGTATGCCTGTCGATAGTGCTCGAATGCCCCGTGGCTTCCCGCGTCCAGCTTGCCGCCAGTCAGCGGCGGCAGCTGCGCCACGCTCTCGGTAGCAAGGTCGAAGGCGACGTACTCGTTGTTGCTGGTCGGCGCGCGTCCGGTGCCGACCCACATGCGCCCCAGTTCCGGATCGAAGACCACGCTCGCAACCGTCATGACCACGCTGATTGCTTCCTCGAAGCGACAGCCGCGCCCCGGGTTGCCCAAAATCCCGGCGATCACGTTTTCGTCGATGTGCCCGCGGCGCTCTTCCAAAAGTGCCCGCGCTCGGCGGTAGCGCGCCAAGTTGTTGCGCCAGTGCGACGGATACAATTCGCGCTCCGTGCGTGAAAGCGCGCGGTCCAGGTACACATTCGAATAGGCCGCGACGCCTTCGGTTTGTGGCAGTGCCGCCTTGCGCCCCGGCGTTGTTTCGTAGAACAACGCAGCCTGGTCTGCGGCGGACGTGATCACATACGTCCAGCAGCCCGAGGGCGTGTCCTCGTCCAGCATGCGCTTTGCGTCGTCCAGGTTGCGCGCGTGGCGCATGATCAAGTCGCCGGTAATACCGATGGGCGTGCCGCCCAGGGCAAGGGCGTCACTGGCCATGTGTTGGTGTACCACCAAGGACAGCCCGGAGCTGTTCATCGCCGTGATGCCGCCGAAGAGCACACCCGCAGCAGACAAGGACACATAGGGCTGCCCGTCTTTGGGTCGGTGAAACACAATCGCCTGCTCCGTGTCCCAAGCGCCCACGCCCTGATAGTCGAAGTTGCGTCCATGCAGCATGCGTCCATGTTCGGTGGCGGCTCCCCAAGCGACTGCACTCGTGCAACCCAAGAGGGGCACGCCGTGATGCGGCGCCAAGCGTGGCATGCGGAAGCGAAGCAGTTGCTGCAACACCCACAAATAGCTCTCGGGCATGGTCACGGCGCTGAGCAGGTTCTTCTTGGAGAGCCCGGCCCCGTCCGCCAACCCCGCCAGTGCGCGCTTTGCGTGCTCGGGAAATCCCAAGGCAATCTTGCGACCGACGGTATGCGATAGCCCATGCGACAGCGCTTTGCCCAAGCCGCCGCCAAAGCCCGTCCCGAGCATGCGCTCCACGTAGCGTTCGAAGTAGGGCAGGGGACCGCGCGGGATGGCTTCTTTCAACAGCGCGCCATGTTGGTAGCCCATTTCGTAGTCGTCGCCGGCGATGCGCAGCAAATGCAGGCCTGCATGGGTCTCGTAGGCGGGACGGGCGCTGGGCGCTGTATTCGTGGATGAATCTACCTGGAGCATTGCTTTGACTTCCTTGCTTCGGCCAAGACTTGTTGGTTGGCCCATTCATGAAATTGCAACACCATCGTGCGGGCGGCGGCAGCGTCCTGACAGCGGATGGCCTCGTACAGCACGCGATAGCCGCGCACTTCTGCCGCGCGCTGCCGAGTGCCGTGCAAAAGTGGCGATAGCCGCCGGGCGATCTGGCGATGCCAGTGCGATAGCATCACAAACAAGCGGTTCTTCGACGCGTGCGCCAGGCACAGTCCGAAGTCGTCCACGGCCGCGAAAGCGTCGTCGCTTCCTGGCACCGCCCCTTCGATGCGCGCCAGAATGGCTTCAAGTTTCACCAGGTCGTCGGCGTTGCGCCGCTCGGCCACCAGGCCCGCCAAATGGCTGTCGAGCAGTGCCCGGATCTCGAGGAACTCTTCCAAGAACTTCGGGTCCAGCTTGCCCGCCGCGTTGACCAACAACGCGCTGATGACTTGCGGCGTCAGCGACTGCATCGGATCGAGGACTTCGGTGCCACGCCTGCGTCGGGGTTCCACCAAGCGGTGCACCTGCAGCAACTTTCCCGCTTCGCGCACGACGCTGCGATTGACCCCATAGTCGTCCGCCAGGTCCTCTTCTCGCGGCAGGATGCTGCCCACGGGGAGCTCCCCGGTCACAATGCGGCTGATCAGATCCGAGGCGACTTTGTCGGCTTTTCTGGGAGATCCGGGCACCAAAGTGGCTCAATAATATGTCGGACTTATTGGAAGTCAAGGTCCGCGGGGCGATTTCCGCCATTGCCCTGACGGGACGCATGCGAAAGTCTCGTGAGCGCGCCCCGCCCCCGCTGGCGGTCCGTGCGCGGCGGGAGGAACGAAGCGATGACCGATGCACCTGCAGACCACGGGACCCCGAGCGAGCGGCGTCGATCGAAGCGCGTGCCCGTAGAGGTCGCGCTTGGCGTGCACAGCGACAGCAACTTTTTTTCGGGTCTCACCCGCGACATTTCCGACGGCGGCCTGTTCGTTGCCACCCACACGCCGCTGCCCCTGGGCACACACGTCTCGGTGAAGTTTGCGCTGCCGGCTTGCCCGGAGATGGAAGCGCACGGCGTCGTGGTTTGGCTCAGCGAACCGAATACGGGCCACCCCGGCATGGGCGTGCAGTTTGTGCAACTGAGCAAAGAAAACGAAGCGCTGATCCGCCGCTTCATGGCGAAGCGCGATCCGCTGTACCACGACCTTGACGACTGAATTGTTCGTTTAGGGCGGATGCCCCGGAGGATCGCAGAGATGGGCGCGTGTCTCCGCGCAGAGGCTGAGTCCGAGTGGGCACCCGCGCCTGGCGTGGGTGACCGCAACCTGGGTGCACGCTCGAGATTAGTGCCCTAGCTCCGCGCCATTGCCACGACCCCAAACCAATAGAGGCAGGCAACGGCGCCTTTCTGCACGCAAGCTCCACACAGTCTGCGTCGAGCGTGCGCGGGGGTTGCACCGGGCTAGGGAATGATGCCTCTCGGGTGCCTGTTCGCCCAGGAGGTCACGAATGCATGCAGAAACAAATCAATTCTATGACGCTTTCCCGCTGCCGCGAGAAATGCGGGAGCCGCCGGCGTTCCACGCGGCGCCTTCAGCGGCGCCGAAGCGTCGCACGGCGCTGTTCATCAATCCGTTCTACCCGAAGGACCGCTTTGCCAGTTTCGGCAAACACGTGCTCACACCCACGCTGGCGCTTACGAGTGTGGCGGCCGCGACTCCGGCGGGGTGGCAGGTGCGTTATTGGGACGAGAACTTGCTCCAGGGGCCGCCGCCTATAGAGCCGTTTCCGGAGCTGGTGGGTATTACGGTGCATCTCACGTTTGCCAAACGGGCGTACGCGCTGGCTGCGTACTACCGGCAGCGTGGCGCGACGGTGATCCTAGGCGGGCTGCACGCGACGAGCTGCCCGGAGGAGGTGTTGCCCCATGCGGACGCGATCGTGGTGGGAGACGGAGTGAGCGCGTGGCCGCAGCTGGTTCGGGACTTCGAGCGGGGGGACCTGAGGCGGCGCTACGCGGGCAGCTATGCGACAGCGTACGCCGACGATCCGGCGCCGCGGCGGGAGATGCTGCCGCAGCAGGACTTCTTGACGACGACGAGTTTGATCGCGACGCGGGGGTGTCACAATCGCTGCGGCTTTTGTTATCTGGCCACGGACGGGTTGTTCATGCCGTATCGAATGCGGCGAGTGGAGCAGGTGGTGGAAGAGTTCAAACAGGAGCGCACGCCCTACGCCGTGTTCACGGACAACAATCTGGGATCGCGGCCGGAGTATTTGCGCTCGCTATGCCATGCGCTGCGACCCTTGGAAAAGATCTGGAGCGCAGCCGTGACCATTGATGTCACGGACGACGTGCGCCTGGTGCGGGAGATGGCGCTGTCGGGATGCACCGCGGTGTTCATCGGATTCGAATCGCTGAACGGGGACAACCTGGACGACGCGAAGAAGAAGACGCCAAGTCCGGCGGACTACGCCCGGCGCGTGCGCATCTTGCACGACCACGGCATCGCGGTGAATGGCAGCTTTGTGCTGGGCTTCGATCACGATCGCCGGGACGTGTTCGCCAAGACCGCCGAGTGGGTCGAGCACAACCGGTTGGAGTGCGCGACGTTTCACATTTTGACGCCTTATCCTAAGACGCCGCTGTTTCGACAGATGCAGGCTGAAGGGCGACTGTTGCACCAGGACTGGGAGCGCTATGACACGGCGCACGCGGTATTTCGGCCGAAGCATATGAGTGCCGAGCAGCTGGAGGCGGGCTACACCTGGCTGTATCAGCGGCTGTTTTCCGCAGCGTCGATTTGGCGGCGTCGGCCGGAGCGTGCGACTGAGGTGCCGGCGTATCTCGCCATGAGTGTGCTTTACAAACGCGCCAACGCGATCTGGCCCTATTTGATCAAGCACCGGCGTACTGCGCAGGTGTGGCGGCCCATGGTGGAGGCGGCGCGTTTGCGTCATGTGCGCTATCGGCGGCGGCTCGCGCAGGAGGCGGTGCCGCAGCTGCCCTTGGCTCCAGTGTATGCAGGTGTGTGAGTTTGTCCTCCATCAAGCCGTCAGTTATTGCGGGTAAGTCGCCAAGATCGGGGCAGGCGCGGGATCCTGATGTGTGCCTGTGTGGTCCTTTGCCGGCGCGGCGTGCTAATTTTTGTCTGGTGCTGGGGTGGAGCGTTCCCTCGGCAGGAGGCGAAGAAGATGCAAACACTGCACAAAGCGTGGCGGGCGGCGCGGGTGGCGGGAGCCGTGCTGGCATGTGGCTGGGCGGCGAGCTGCGGGGGCTCCGAGGAAGACAACCTGGTGTCGCCCTGCAAGGAAGAGCTGAAGGGTGTGTGCGGGGAAGCCTGCACCAAGACCACGGACTGCGTGGGCGGCCTGTATTGTGGCGCGGACGATACCTGCACCGCGGACTGCACAGTGGGCGGCGGACAGTGCAAGAACGGCAACGTCTGCGACACGGTGGGCAGGTGTGTGCCGGGTATCAGCGTTGGGAACAACGATGGCGGCAACGCGGAAGGCTGCATCAAGGCGGACGTGACCTTCGAGAAGACCACGCCGACGGTGGTGCTGCTGATCGATCAATCCGGCAGCATGACGGCGAACTTCGGCGGTAACGACCGTTGGAATACCGTGCGGGACGCGCTGATGAATCCGCAGACGGGCATCGTGAAAACCCTTGAGAACGAAGTGCGCTTCGGGCTTGCACTGTACACCAGCAACGACGGCAACTCCGGCGGGCAGTGTCCGATGCTGACGGAAGTGAATATGGCCCTAGGCAACTACGCGGCCATCAAGGCGGTGTACGACCAGGCGCAGCCCGAAGATGAAACGCCAACGGGCGAGAGCATCGACGAGGTCGTGAAGAAGCTGGTGCCCTACGCCGAGCCGGGGCCGAAGGTGATCGTGCTTGCGACGGATGGTGAGCCGGACACTTGCGCGCAGCCCAATCCGCAAAACGGACAGCCCGAGAGCATCGCAGCGGCCCAAGCTGCCTTCAGCAAAGGCATCGAAACCTACGTGATCAGCGTGGGCAGCGGCGTGAGCCTCAATCACTTGCAAGACATGGCAAACGCGGGCAAGGGGCTCACCGTGGGTGGGTCGACCAACGCGACCTACTACCAGGCCAACAATCAGGCCTCCTTGGTGACTGCCTTCAACGAAATCATCTACGGCGTGCGCTCCTGCGTGTTCACCCTGGACGGTCAAGTGGAAGCAAAGGACGCGGGCAAAGGCTCTGTAACCCTGGACGGCAAGCCCCTGGGTTACAACGATCCCAACGGATGGAAGCTCAATCCGCCGAGCGAAGTCGAATTCGTCGGCACCGCTTGCACCGCCATCAAGAGCGGCGACCACAACGTCAGCATTGACTTCCCCTGCGGCGTCTATTCCCCCCCGGTTCAATAGGCTTCGCCACGCGACGACCCGTTCGCTGAGCCCCAGCAGCACAGTGACGGGACCCGTTGCCGTGGATCTCGCGGGAATGTGCGTCTCGGCTCAGGCGTATGAGGAGCGTGTTGAAAGATCGAAGAGCCGTGCTCATTGGCGGCGCGGCCTTGGTCGCGAGTGTCGTGGGCCTGTACGCTTGCGCTTCCGAGCCGCGGGCCGCGCGCGCGCCGGCATTGGGGCAAGCATCCCTCAAAGTACTGACGTACAACGTCAACTATGGGATCCCCGGGGACGCCGCGACCCTAGATGCAGTGTTCGCGCCCAAGGCCGACCTGGTGTTGCTTCAGGAGACCACGCCGGAGTGGGAGCAGCAGATCCGGCCGCGGAGCACTGACTACAGCGCAGTGCACTTCAAAGCGGGACCTGGCGCGGGGGGCATGGCGGTGCTTTCCAAGTTTCCCATCGTGGAGCAAGAGTGGATCACGCCACCCGCGGGCGGTTGGTTCCCGGCGCTCCGCCTGGTGGTGCGCACGCCGATTGGCCTGCTCCAGGTGCTCAGTGTGCATCTGCGGCCGCAGATGTCCGAGAGCGGCAGCGTCGTTTCGGGCTATCTGACTACGCCACCGGTTCGTGAAGCAGAGATCGCCAAGTACACCGAGCGGCTGGATGCACAGCTGCCGACGCTGATTGCCGGCGACTTCAACGAGGGGCGCCGCGGCATGGCCATCGCGTATCTGGAGCGGCGTGGGTACAAGAGCAAGCTGCAAGACTTCAGCCGCAACACGGACACCTGGCGTTGGCGCACGAGTGTGGGCACCGTGTCCGCGGAGCTCGACCACGTTGTTCTCGACGACCGGCTCGATGCGCTGGACGTGCGCGTCTTGGGCAAAGGCAACTCGGACCACTTTCCCGTAGTGGTGGTGGTCACCAAGCGGGACGGAGCAGAGTCGGACCACACTTCGGGTGGCTAGCAAGCTTGCTCGGCTACGTCCGGCAACAGCTCCGGCGGGGCGAGCACCATGACCCGGCAGTCTTCCAGGGCTTCGAGCTGCTGAGCGGCTCCGCAGCGCGTGATGCGCGACGCCGGGTTGGCGGCGTCTAACGCTTCGTCGCCGAGCCGAGCCTTGCCGCGTACCACGAAGACGTGGCCATTTTGCTGGAGCTTCAGGCTGTCACCTGCGCGCATGTTGTGCCGCGTGCCGCTCCCCAGCCAGCGCAGGCGGCCCGCGCGATCGAGCGCTTCAAACTCCGACGCGCCCGCGATGGCGTTGTCGAAACTGCGCTTTTCGACCTCGGACCAGACCGCCGAGCTGAGCGCAGCGTGGCTACGCATCAAGTGTTCGAAGTCCTTGCGGGTGACCCGACCGAGGGTGACGGGCGTCGCGGCGCGTGCGGATGCATTGCGGCGGTCGCCGGTCAACAGCGACATCTCACCGATAATGTCGCCCTTGCCCAACACGCCAATCAGTTGCTCTTCGCCATCCGCTTCGAGCAGCACGTGCACCGCGCCGCGGGCAACTACATACAGGCTGTCACCGGCGTCGCCTTCCCGGAATAGGTAGGCGTCGCGGCCCAAGACCATCTCCTCGGTCAGCTCGGCGAGATCCGAGAGAGCGTCAGGGTCGAGCCCTCGGAATAGCGGCGTCTGTGCGACCAAGTCCGCCGTCTCCGGTAGCGGGATCCGTTTGGCAGCCTGCCCTAGCTGCTTCATGCGGGTTTCGACCTCCGCCAACTCTGCTTGGGCGACTTGTTCGTCCAAGGTGCCATCGGTTGAAAGCTTGCGGTAGCCCTCGCGCTCCAGATTGAGTTCGATGCGATGTGCGAGTCGGGTCTCGATAGCGTGAGCGACTTCCGGCAAGTGGATGCGGATGTCTTCGATTTCCTCGCGCGAAGCGTTGAGATAGCCGTGATACACGTCGGAGACTTGCTGTTGCAGGTCTTCATCGGCGGATGCGAGGCCAACGAGGGCACTCAGCACCCGCTCGGCCCCAATGCCCTCGGCCCGCGCCAGGTCGTAGCGCAGCGAGAGTGCTTCGAAGCTCAGGGCGCCGCCAGAGAGTCGTGCCCGCAGGCTTCCTCGACCGGCGTGATCGCTGCGTCGCCGCGGGGGCTGCAGGTCGCCGCGCGCGATGCGATCGAGCTGACGTTCTAGCTCGCGCATCAGCACCCGCACAGCGAGGGGGCCCAACGTGCCCTGGGCATACGCCTTCCAGTACGCCTGACGTTCGAGGGACAACACTCGGATCCAGAAATCAGCCTGTCGCTCGACTTCGGGTGCGTCGGACAGGTGAGTGAGCAGGTGGTCTCGTTCCGTCTTCGCTGCGGTCAGGCGTTCACTGACCGCGCGTTTGAGCGCATCCCAGGGCACGGCGCGCAGCTGTGCGGACTCAGAGAGCTCCGCCACGTCCGCGTCGACCTTGGAAAGCACGTGCACGTTGGCGCTGGCGCGGGCGAGCTGCTCCCCCAGGGGAGGTTTGTCGAAGCCGAGCTTCTTGAGCAAACTGCCGATGGTGGTGCCGTTGACCAAGATGGTGAGAAACACCACGCCGGCGGTCGCAAACAGGATCTGTCGTCGCAGTTCCGCGTCGATGTCCGAGCGTTGGGCCACTAGCAGCGCTAGCGCTAGCGAGACCGCCCCACGCAAGCCGCCCCAAGCGATCACCGCGGAGTCTTTCACGCTCACGCCGTCGGAAAGCCGGGTTGCCGCTGGCTGCGCGAGCAGCACGAGTAGTCCCCGAATGACCATGACGCCGGCGTAAGCAGCGAGCACCAATGCGACGTCGCTGAGGGTAGCGCGATCGGTTTCTTTGGCGATCACGAAGCCCACCAGGAAGAAGATCAGCGTGTTGGCGATGTAGCCAAGAGTTCCCCAGAATCGATGTAAAAAGTGTTCGACCTCGGGACTGATCTTCGTGCGCCCGCTGCTGCTCATCCACAGACCTGAAACCACCACGGCCATCACGCCGGAGACGTGCAGGATCCCTTCTGCGATGATCATGGACAGATAGGCGAGCACAATCGTCAGGGTGATCTCGGACATTGGATCGTTGAACAGTCGCGCGATCCAGCCAGAGAGCAGCATGGTCAGCACTGCACCCACAAGAACGCCGCCCAAGACGACCCAAACGAAGGACAGCGCCGCTTGGCCAAGATCCACACTTTGGGTCTGGCCGGACAGAAACGAGAGCAGCACGCCGAAGACGACGATGGCCGTGCCGTCATTGAGCAGGCTCTCGCCTTCGATCAGCACACCCAGGCGCTTGGACACGCCCAACTCTCGCAAGATCGCCACGACGGCGACGGGATCCGTCGCGCTGATGAGCGCGCCGAAGACCAAAGCTGCGGGCCACCCCCACTGCCAGGAGGACCCCGTGACCCAGTGCATGTAGCCCGCGGTGAGGCCCGTGGCGAGCAGGAGCGCTGGCACTGCGAGCAACACGATCGGCCCGATGCTCTTCTTGAATGTGTGCACGTCGATCGCGTAGGCGCTCTCGAAGACCAGGGCTGGCAAGAATACGAACAGGATCAGATCCGGCGACAAGTTGCCGCCCTGGCCGAGCAGGGCGAGGAGACCGGAAGCGACGCCTGCGTCTGTCAGTCGCTTCAAGCCCAAGCCGAAGAGCAGCCCCGCGAGCAGCACCGCGATGGTGTGGGGGAAGCGCGTCTTTGCGGAAAAGAGGCCCAAGCCAGCGCCGACCGCCAGTGCGATACTGACGATGAGAACGCTGGCTAGCTCTGTCCCGTGTTGCACCTGATGCCCCGCGCGGCGCGCCGTCCTTCGTGCGCGGCGCCGCGCACCCGTTCACAAACTGTATCGAAAAATGGCGCACTGCGGTGGCATCCTCGCTCGAAGGTGAGCGTTTTTCCTTGAGGGCGCGGCGGCACCTGAGTCACTGTTTGAGGCGAGGGTGTGATGAAGACAATTGCGGTGCTGACTTCTGGCGGCGATGCGCGGGGTATGAACGCGGCGGTGCGCTCCGTGGCGAAGGTGGCGGCTGCGCAAGGTTTGCGCGTTGTCGGCGTGCAGAACGGCTACGACGGCTTGATGGAAGGCACGTTTCGAGAACTGACTCTCGAACGCGGGGGTGTGCTCACGTCGCATCCGGAACTCGACTTGGTTGGCAATCATGGAGGCACCGTGCTGGGCTCAGCGCGCAGCGCGCGCTTCCGCACCGAAGAAGGCCGGGCGGCGGCCCTCGAACAGCTTCGCCCCATGCACGGTCTGATCGTCATCGGCGGCAATGGCTCCCTGACCGGCGCGCATATCTTGGCGCAGGAAACGAAGCTGCCCATCGTGGGCATTCCCGCATCCATTGACAACGACGTCGGCTGTACGTCAACGGCGATTGGCGTCGATACGGCGCTCAACACCATCGTGGAGGCTTGTGACAAGATTTCCGATACGGCTCGCGCGCACAACCGCGCTTTCATAGTCGAGGTCATGGGGCGTCACTCTGGGTATCTGGCCATGGCCGGTGGCGTGGCCGCCGGTGCGGATGCGATCCTGATCCGCGAGCAAGGCCGCAACAACGAGCAGATCGCGGAGGCCGTGGAAGCGTGCATCCGACGAGCCTTTGCGCGCCCCGACAAGCGCCGCGTCCTGATCATCAAAAGCGAAGGTGTGGAGCTGCCTTGCACGAAGCTGGTTCGCGACGTCCAGGCACGCTTGGACCGCGACATGCCAGGGGTCGATGTGCGCGCGACGGTTTTGGGGCACCTGGTCCGCGGGGGCAACCCGTCGTATCAGGACCGCATGGTTGCCGGGCGCTTTGCGGTGGCAGCGCTTGGTTTGTTGGCACAAGGCGAGAGCAACGTGATGGTGTCTTGGCTGCCGCAGCAGGTAGAAGGCGGCAAGGCCACGTCGGACCCGGCTGTGTTTAGCTTTTCGCTTGGCGCGGTGTTGGAGGAAACGGAAGCGCTGCTGAATGGAACGAGCCAGGTCACCCAGTGGCGCGTGCAGATGCTCAAGGCCTTGGAGGGCGCCTTGGCGCTCTAGCCCGTCTGGGCTGCGTCGGTTAGATCCACCACGCTGACGTCGAGGCGTAGCTCCGCGGAGATGGCTGAAGCGAAGCGTTGGCGCCGCGGGTCGCCGGCGCCGAAAATGCGCACGGCGTCAACGGCGGGGGCCAACCCGCGGAGCAGCTCTGCGCTGCGCTGGAAGGAACCCAAGCGCTCCAAGCCGATCACGACACGCAAACGGTGTTGCGGATCCCAGCCGGCCTGGTGTTCTGCCAGGCTGCGCAGCGCACTCTGGGTGGCGCTGTCCGCCGCGAGCTTCGCCGTGTCCGTCCAGAGTGCAAGGTCGGTGACGCCGGCTTCCCTGGCGCGCTTGACGTCGTCGGCACTGATGCGATGGGCAAGTAGCCATACGGTCGGTGTCGGCGCGGCGCGCGTTTCGGCAAGGTGCTGCTCCGTGAGGTCATCGCTCGCGTAGACCACCCGCTGCCCTTGGGTCTGCCAAGCGTCGCGACGCCAGGGTTCGATGCGCGCTAGCGGTGGCACCAGCCCGGCGCCCGCTCGCAGCTCGAAGTAGCTGAGCCAAGCGCCGCCGCACCGCGTGCGCAGAGCACAGCCGCTGCACTGGGGCCCGTGGCGTTTGTTGCCGTGGTTGTCCAGGCCCCGTGCCGAGGGTTCGGAGCCGCCCAAGCGCTGAATGGCGGCTTCGGTGGCTTCGACGGACGTGGAATCATCGTCGCTCCAGCCGACGCAGAGCGGCAATCCGCAGTAGGGATTGAGCAGCACGATCCCGTGCGACCGCGCGCGAGCGCGTGCGCGCCGTACTTCCGCCCCCAGGATGTCGTAGTCCGGCAGCAGATCCGTGTTTTCACGCGCGCGCCCATGGGGTTGCACAGCAGAGAGGGAAATCGTGCGCACGGCGGGCAGCCGACGGGCAACGAAGTCCACATAGGCTGCGACGCGGTCTTGGGTGCGGCGCGCGATGACGGGGTTGAGCGTTACGGCGATGTTGGCCGCCGTCAGGGCGTCGATGCCGTCCAGACAGCGCTGGAACGCGCCGTCGAGGCCGGCGAGAAAGTCGTGGTGGGCCGCGTCGTCCGAGAGCAGCGAGACGAACGCCGACGTGGCGCCGGCGTCCGACAGCGCTCGGGCGTAGCCGTCGTCGATCAGCACGGCATTGGTTTGTATCTCGACGAAGGGCACGCCGCCGGCGCGGGCGCGGGCGACGACTTGCAGCAGGCGATCCCGGTATAGTGTGGGTTCGCCGCCGGAAATCGTCAGGGTCTGCTCGCCACCCGCGATGGCGGCGTCGACCTCGTCGAGCACGGCCTGCAGTTCGGGAGTGGGCTTTGCGTAGTCTTCGACTGGCACATTGCAGAACGGGCAACGTTCGTTGCAGGCCATGGTCAAGCGCAACAGGCCCTTGGTCGCGTGATTCGCTTCACCGAGGGCGCTACTAGTCACGACGTTCAGCCGCACCCGCTCTGGTTCCTTCGACGTGTCCATGCGCTCAAGCCGCTCCCAAGCATGATGGACGGCGCTGAGCGGGCGGTCCAGTCTGGGCGGCTTGGCGGGCCCGAAAGGCGCTCACGCAGCGCGAGGCGCTTGAGAGTGTACTGGGGGCTCTAGGGGCAGGGTGATCTTGAACGTCGTGCCCTCCCCGGGGGCGGACTCGACCTCAATACTGCCGCCGTGCCGGTCGACGATCACCGTGTGCGCCAGCGCAAGTCCTTGCCCGGTGCCTTTGCCGACTTCTTTGGTCGTGAAGAATGGATCGAAGACCCGCGCGCGTACGTCTTCGGGCATGCCGCAGCCGCTGTCGGAAATGTGGACCTCCGCGCAGCCATCACCGTGCGAGGTGGCGATGGTGATCTTGCCTTTTCCGGCTGCGCCGTCACCTACTACGTTGGAGATGGCGTGGGCGGCGTTGACGACCATGTTCAGGATCACTTGATTGAAGTCGTTGGGCAGACACGTCACCGGAGGCAGGTCCGGGGCAAGATCGAATTCGACGTCCGCGACATACTTCCACTCGTTGCGGGCGACGGTCACCGTGGTTTGGATGGCGCGGTTCAGATCCGCTGGAATGAAGTGCTGTTCACCGGGATGGGAGAACTCTTTCATGGCGCGGACGATGGTGGCGATGCGGTCCAGCCCGTCCAGGCTTTGCTCCACGCTCTTCGGGATTTCTTCCTGCAAGAACGCGAGACGCGTCTTGCGCACGGTCGCTGCAATTTCTTTGCGCAATTCCGGGGCGACGCTGTCGTCTGCGCCCAGACGCAGCAGCAGCTCAAAGATGGCGGCGAGGCGCTTGAATCCGTCCCGCACAAAGTGCGTATTGTCGCTGACGAACTGGGTCGGTGTGTTGATTTCGTGAGCGATGCCCGCCGCCAGCCGGCCCACGGCCTCGAGCTTTTGCGCGCGGACGACCTCGGCTTCGAGGGAGCGTTGCTCGGTGATGTCTTGGATCACGATGATGGCAAAGCGCGCGTCGCCTTCTAAGGACACGCTCACGCCGGTCATTTGCACGGGAATGAGTCGGTCGTCGGTCTCGAGCAAGATGTCGTCGGCGACGCCGGACTCGCCGGCGAGGGCCAGGGCGATGGGGTAGTCTTCGGCTGGGTACGGGGCGTCCGTGCCGGTCCTGCGCGCGCCCAGGAGCCGGACCCAGTCGTCCCCGGGACCGTAGTCCAAGAAGGCGTCGGAAAGCTGGCAAGCTGAGTGGTTTGCGTAGACCGGCGCGCCGACTTGGTCCAGCACCAACACCGACAGCGGCAGCGCGTCCAAGATCCGAGTCAGGCGCGCTTCACTGCGGCGCCGCGCAGCCTCGGCCTCACGCTGTCGGCTGACGTCTTCGCACACGCCGACGAGGCACGGGGCACCGAGTTCGGACACCACCACGCGGCCGCGAAGGGCCACATGGCGCGGCTCGCCGCTTTCCGTGGCCACCTTGTACGCGACTTCGAAGTCCTGCTTGTGATCGAACGCGGCCTGGATGGACGCCGCGACGACGTCGCGCTCTTCGGGCACGACGGTGGCGAGCCACTCCGCCCGGGAGGCAGTGGCGGCGCCGTCCGAAGCTCCGACCACGCGCTGGAAATGCTCGTCGCGGATGAGGCTGTCTTGTTCTAAGTGGTAGGCGAAGGTCGCGATGCGGCTGGCATTCAGTGCCATCTGCAGCTGCGCTTGTTGCTCCCCGATCAGCTCTTCGGCTTCACGGCGCGCGTGCACTTGCCGGGCGAGGTCGCGGATTGCTTCGCGCAGCTCTTGCCGGCTCGCGTAGTGATAGTGCATCAGCGCACCCACCGGGGTCGCGTAGCCCAGGATCTTCAGCCAATGGGCGCTGTCGAACCAGTGGTCGAACAACATATGGGAGCCCAGCAGCATGTAGCACTCACCCGCGATGGTGATGGCGAGCATGAGAGCGAGGCTTTTGTTGAACAGTGACCAGCCCGTGCGGATGCGAATCGCGAAGATCCCCAGCGCGACGGCGCACATGCCCAGGGGCACGAGCTCGATGGGCCGCCCCAGCCACGCTCCCCGCAGAGGAACGGTCAACGGCCAGACCTTCTCCGCTATGAGCGTAGACAGAGGACCGGTGGCGGCGACGGCGCTGCCAAGCAGGACGACGCTGGCGAGAAACCTGCGGGATTGGTTCTGCGCGTTGACTTGGGGGTGAACGGCAAACGCCACGGCCAGAGCCAAGGCGGTCACCGTGCGCGAGGCTGCCCAGCTGGCCGGAGCCAATAGCAACATGTCGCCGTGGGATGCCTCGATGGCAACTCGAGTGTGGACGACGTCCACCCCGCCGCTGCACAGCAGTACCAGGGCCGCCAAAAGGGCCGCGGGATCTCGCCGGGAAGCGTATTCGGCGAGCAATAGCGCTCCGCCGATCAGCGCCAATGCCGCGGCGCTCCAATCCAGGATCAAGTGGTCGATGGCGTGGGCCGCGATCGGCGAGACCTCCCCGCTGGCCAAAGATGCCGAATTCGTGCCGAAGTTGAATGCTTCGAGGTCGAGGCCGAGAGCCCAAGCCGCGAGTGGCGCCACAACGGCGAGCGCCGTGCTGGCCTGGACCCAAGGGGGGATTTCGATGCTGATCCTACGTTGCTCCACGGTCCCTAAAGGACGTGAACGGCACCGGGTCTTGGGGGTTGAATCCCAGGCTGCCGCAATAGTTGCGCGAGCAGGCCACTAGTCCCGCATGGCGTCGACGGCCGACACCGAGGCCGCCCGCAGGGCGGGGAAGAACCCGCCCAGCACGCCCATCACTCCGCCGAAGCCAAGGGCGATGGCCAGAATGCGCGGCGTGGGTGTGAACTGAAACACGATCTCGCTCCAGGTCGAAAAGTTCATCATCGAGAACTTCACCAGACCCATGGCTAGGGCAGCCACGACGCCCATCGCTCCGCCAATCAGTGCGATCAGCAAGGACTCGAACAGGAACGACAGCACGATGTTTGTTCGCGTGAACCCCAAAGCGCGCAGCACGCCGACTTCTCGCCGGCGGTTGGCCACAGCAGCATACATCGTGATCGTCGCACCGATCATCGCCCCGATGCTGAAGAAGACGGCGATCAGAACGCCCATGACCGTGATGAACATCGTCGTGCCTTCACTCTGACGCTCGTAGAACTCGGGTTCGGGGATCGCGACCAAACCCAGTCGCTTGTCGCCCTCGATGGCGGCCTGGAAGCCTTCGAAGCGGCTGGGTGAATCCAGTCGCACGCGCACGCTCGAGACCACGCCGCGCCGCCCAAAGGCCTCGCGCACGACATCCACGTCGCCCCAGACTTCGCTTTCAAACGCGCTGCCGCCTGCGGAGAACACACCGACGACCTTCACTGGGCGGTTCTTGCGCAGCTCGAAAGAATCCCCGAGCTTCAGCCCCTTGAAGCGCCCGCTGATGGCGCGGCCTGCGATGACTTCGTCGGTGCCGGGCTGCGCGGGGCGCCCCTCGTCGAGTTTGACGTTCGTGCGGAAGTCCATCACATCCGCGGGCACGCCGCGGATCTGCACGTTGGTCTTGCCCTTGCCGTCGGAGGTTTCCATGAACGCCACGACCAGGGTTTCCCCGACCGCCATCGGCGTCCCGTCGGACTTGGCCTTCACCCCCGGCGCGGAACGAATGATTCCCACGGTGGGGTCTTCGATGCTGCTCGAAAGCTCGGCGTCGTTTCCCTTGCGCAACACAATGGCGGTGTCCGCAGTTCCGGAGGTCTGCATGGTGCGCGCGAGCCCTTCGGACAGCATCAAGGCCGCCGCCAATACAAAGACAACCAGGGCGATGCCGCTGGCTGATGCGATCGTCGTGGCCTTGCGTACGGCGAGATTGCGAACGTTGTAGGATAGCGGAATCATCCGAGCCTCCGCAGCGCGTCAACGGCGTCGAGCTTGGAAGCGCGCCAGGCCGGGATCAGCGCGGCGAAGAGTGCCAAGCCGATGGCCAGGACAACCGCGGCGACCGCAACCGGCACGGGGATACGGAAGTAGGGAAACCAGGAGCCCATGTTCTCTTCGAGGAACCGCCCTAGACCTTGCTGCACGATGGGATAGGAAAGTGCCAAACCCGTGAGGCCCCCTAGAAAGCCAATGAACATGCTCTCCCCGATGATGAACCGCACGATGTGGCCAGGCTGAAAACCCAACGCCAGCAGGACGCCGTATTCTCGCGTGCGCTCGCGCACGCCCATGGCGATCGTGTTGCCTAGGATCAGCATCATGATCGCCAAGATCACGATGCTCACGACGTCGAGGGCCGTGAGGATCGCCGAAGCTGCGCCGACGAACTGTGAGTTCAGGGCGCGCTCGCTCATGGTCTGCACTTGAATGTCGCGGTCGTCGAATTTCTTGTCGATCGCCGCGCTGATTTCCGGCCCCTTGGACTCGTGCTCGATGTTGCTGGTGATCCAGCCGATCTTGTCGCGCCAGCCTTCGGGCAAGGACTCGTTCATATAGTCCCAGTGGAAGAGAAACTGCGCCTGATCCACAGAGCGCCTCGAAGCCGTGTAGATGCCGCGGATCCGAAACTTCCAGTCGCCCGTGTAGATGGTGCCCGTCAGGGTGACTTCGTCGCCCACATTCCAGCCGAACTGCTTGGCTAGGTTCTTGCCAATGATGGCGCCCTGGCGGTCGGCTTTCCATGCTGCCAGTTGTTCTGGCGGCACCACCATGTCCGTGTAGACGTCGAAGAAGGTTTCCGTGTCCACCGCCATGTTGGCGAAGAACTCGCTGTCCCGGGTGGGATGTTTGGCGCCGAACCAGTTCAGGTAGGTCGCCTTTTTCACGCCGGGGACGGCTCGCACGACGTCCACGTAGCGTTTGGGTAGCGGCATCACAAAGGTGACCTTGTGCCACGTCGCCAGTCGGTCTTGAGCCGCGTACTCCGCCGCTGAGTTCCAAGCGTCGAGCACCGTGCGCAGCATGACGAAAGACAGAACGGCAACGGCCACGCCGAGCACCGTCAGCACCGTGCGGAGCCGATTGCGGTTGACGTTCTTGATGGCCAGGGAGCCGAGGGTCACGCCAGCTGCCCTTTGTCCAGCTTGCGAATGAGCGTGGCGCGCTCCGCCGCCGCCGGGTCATGGGTGACCATCAGGATGGTCTTGTCGAATTCCTTGTTCAGCTTTTCCAGGAGCCCCAAGATCTCGTCGGCGCTCTGACGATCGAGCTCGCCGGTCGGCTCGTCGGCGACGATGATGGTGGGGTCGTGCACGATGGCGCGGGCCACGCCCACGCGTTGCTCCTGTCCGCCGGAGAGTTGGTTCGGACGGTGGTCCATGCGGTCTTCGAGGCCCACCACCCGCAGCGCGGTTGCAGCGCGCGTCTTGCGCTCCGCAGCGGGCAGCTTGGTGAGCAGCAAGGGCAGCTCGACGTTCTCTTGGGCCGTCAGCACCGGGATCAGATTGAAATGCTGAAAAATGAAGCCGATGTGGCTCGAACGCCATTTGGATAGCTGGCCGTCACTCAACTTGGAAATGTCCTGCCCGGCGACTTCCAAGCTTCCCTTGGTGGGGCGATCCAGTCCCGCGATCAGGTTGAGCAGCGTGGTTTTGCCGGAGCCACTCGGCCCCATCAGCGCTTCAAAGGCACCTTTGGGAATGTTCAAGTCCAGATCGCTCAGGACCTCCAGACGCTCTTTGCCGCGAGTGAAGGTCTTGTTGATGCCCTTGAGCTTGATGATGTGTTCGGTTTCACTCACGAGTTGTTTCCCTCTTTCACGTCGCGTCCGTCTTCGAGCTCCGGCGGCGGATCCCGGACGACCCGCGCGCCGTCCGGGGGACCCTCCAACAGTTCGAATCCCGTGCCGACTTCTTCACCTAGGCGGACGGTACGCATGCGTACTTTTCCGTTGTCGATCACGAACACGACCTTCGCGCCGGAACGTTCCGTCACTGCGGACTTCGGCACGACGACCTTGGCTTTGGCTTTCAGTGTGGCTTCGTCGAGCTTCTTCTCCAGGAAGTTCACCCGCGCGGCCATCTCTGGCAGCACGCCGTCGGTCTTGTCCACGAAGCGGACCTTCACGGTCACTGTGGCTTTGGCGCGATCGACTCGCGGACCGATCTGGGCGACTTCTCCGCGCCAGCGCTTGTTGGGAAACGCATCCAGCACGATTTCCGTGGGCGCGCCGCGCTCGAGCAAGTGTACGCGGCCCTCGGGCACGTCGGTTTCGATCATGATCGAATCCAAATCGACCAGTTTGGCGATGGCGCCGACGAAGGGTCCGACCATGGCGCCGACCCCGGCGGGCTTGCCAATCACGGTGCCATTGATCGGCGCCGTCACGGTCATGTAGTCGAGATTGACTTGCAGGTTCTTGACCTCCGAGCGCGCCGCTTTGACCTGCGACTCCGAAGCCTCGACCTGCTTTTGGAGCGCCCGGGTCTGCGCGGCCAAGTCGTCGGCCACTGCCGGCGCGCTGATGCCTTCTTTGACCAACGCCTGCTCGCGCGCGAGCTTGATCTTGGCTGCCGCTAGGTCCGCCTTCGCGACCTCTGCGCGAGCACCGGCAGTGGCTATCTGCGAGCGCGCCGCGCTGATTGCCGCTTTGCGATCGGCGTTTTCCAAGATAGCGATCACCTGGCCCAGCTGGACCTGCTCGCCTTCCTTGATCTTGATTTCTTTGACGCGGCCGGCCACCACCGGACCCACCTCGCTGGACTCCTGCGCCACGATGTAGCCACTGCTCGTCAGCTTCACCGACGCCTGCGCGGGGCTCAGTGTCATGATCTCTGTGACCTGGACCTCGGGCTTGAACAGGCGCGCCTCAAGCTGCGGGATCGCGAAGTACACCCCCGCAGCCGTCGCGCCGAGCACGCCCACCCAAAGCAACTTCTTCCATAGGCCGGAGGCTGGCTGAGGAGCGTCTCGGTTCAGCTTCAAAGAAGCCAAGTCGTTGGAGAGTTGGTCCGCCATGCCCCTGGCCAGGGACTTAACGCGCGTCACAGCGCTGGTCAAACGTCCTGTGCCTGGGTTGAAGCGCCGAGCTTTTCCCGGGGAAGCGGGCCCTTCATTCAACTATTCGGCGAGGCGACCGTTCACCAAGAGTATGCACGGCCCCGCCATCGTCAGTTCCGAACGCCGGCGCCACCCACGCGCCCAGCTTGCCGCCGCCGCCAGCGTCACCACGGACGTTGGCGACAGTGCACCCGCTTCGGTGCGCGACATTTCCGTGGGGGGCGCGAGCCTCGTGAGCAAGCGCCCGCTGCCCTTGGGCAGTACCGTAGACATACACGTGACCTCGGGGCGCCTCCGCGGGGTGCGGCTCCGCGCCGAGGTCGTGCAGTCCAAGCCAGACACGGGGCAGGTCGGAGTGCGGTTTTCTGACGCGCCCTCTTTCATCGAATCGCTGATCCAAGACACCGTGCTCGCGGAGTTAGCGAAGCTGGCCGAGTATGGTGCGCTGGGCGCAGCCATCAAGCGTGCGTGACCTCAGCCTGATTCCGGGGTCGGCTCCCACTCGGCGCTGAGCACACAGACGGCCGCGCCGCTTGCCTGGCAGCAAACCTCGCGCACGCGCAGGTCTTGGATCCCGGCCATGCTGCCTGCGCGCTCGAAGAAGCTGCGTGCCGTCAAGCAGTTGGTGCGCGTCGCGTGCCCTTCGAAGTCGTGTTGGATCTCCGTGCCATTGCGGGTGGTCTTCGCAAGCCAGACACGACCGTAGTCGTACAGCGACGGATACAGGGAGATCAGCTTTTGGAAGAAGGCCACGGGGCTCTGGCCCATGGCGAAGAAGCTCTGGTAGGTGGAAGGCAGGTTTTGCTCGGCCGAAAATGCGCCGAGCTCGGTGCATACTTCTGCCGGCTGTCCGCCCATCTCCTGCACGATGGCGTCTTCGAGAGCCGCGACCGCGGCAGCCGGATACCAGGAGCTGGCCAGCACGCTCAGCGACCAGTGGCTGCGGTCGTCCTCGCTCAGCCGGCCCAGCACGCGTTGCCAGCCAGCATCACCGAGTTCGTGCAGGACGAACTGGCGGCGCGTGCGCACTGTGGACCCTTTGACAGCCGCCATCGTTCCACGGTCGCACCAATCGCCCGCGGACCGCAACTTGCGCGCTACCCTCCACTTCGCCCGAGCACCCGCTGGGTGCTCGGGAGGAATGCCGTGGGGAGGGCTGCGCGGTGATCAGCCGCAGGCCGCTGCGCGACCTGGGCAGCAGTCGTTGTTCGTGACGCAGTAAGCGTCGCAGTAGCAAGACGGGCTCGAGCCAGGCAGCGGCGAGCTGCTGGCGCAGTCCTGCGCGGTGCAACTGGGTTGGCCACCGCTGGTGCCACCGGTGCCGGCGCCGCCGCTGGTGCCACCGGTGCCAGTGCCCCGGGGCCCGGTCCCCCCGGTCCCGCCGCCGCCGGTGCCCCCCCCGCCGGGGCCGCCGGTGCCTCCCGTTCCGCCCGTGCCACCGCTCCCACCGCCGAGGGAGCAGTACGCCGTCCAGTCGTGGGGCTTCTCGGTGTCATCGGTCACGTTCTTTTGGGCGCAGGGCTCGTCTTCGCTCCACTCCACCCAATCCGCGGACTTGCCGACGGAGGCTGCGTAGTCCTTGAACACTTGATAACCGCCGCTGCTGTTCATGAACACGACCGGCGCCACGCACTGGTTCGCTTGCAGGCTCTGGTTGTAGTCCATGATCAGCTGATACATCGCGTTGGTCGTGGAGTTCCAGCAGCAGGTCTTGCTCTTGTCGTACTCGAGCTCAGCGAAGACGTAGTCCGCCAAGGTACGGTACTGCTTGTCCGTGTCGGCTTTGCTGATGTTGAACTTGGACTGCTGTAGCGCATAGAGCTCACGCCAGGCGTCTTCCCGCTTGGTACGCGCAGAGCAAGATGCCGGATACTGCTCGAGGTGCTTGCGGGCGTCGGCGACGATGGCCACGAGGGCATCACGCAGTTGCTCTGGGGGGACCTCGCCGAGCAGCGACTCGAATTGCTCCGGCCGCGCCTTGATGGCGTCGTAGTCCGTGTCGTTGACCCAGTTAGCCTCGTCCACGTTCATCCAAGAGTTGGTCCACTTGTTGTTCCAGTTCTTGGCCACGCGCCAACGCTTGATGCCGCCGCCGAGGGTCGAGTAAGGCTCGCCCTTGGAGCTGGTACCGTCGCCGCCGGTTCGCGCATCCGTAAAGGAGTGCTTAGACGCAACGGAGCTTTCCCATTTGGGCTGGCGACGCGGCATGGAGCCGCTGACGAGCTGCGCGTCCAGACGACCACCGGCGATGGGCGTGACGCTCTTGACGACCAGGGTGTGCCCGATCCCCTGAGCCTGCCAGCGCTCGACCAGCACATCGCCTTCCTTCAAGGCTTCCGGCTTCAGGTTGAAGGTGTTGCGCGAGTTCGCGACGTTTACGCTGCCGAAGTAGGACAAAAGATGCAGCGCGAAGTGCCCCACGCGCTTGTTCAGGTGCACCTCGTCGAAGTACGCACCCGCTTTGGCGCCCTCGAAGAGGTAGTTCATCTCGTCGCCGCCGCCGTAGAGTCCCTTCGCGCGCAGTTTGGAATCGCTAGGCCATTCGCCGCCGGAGTAGCTGGACGTGTAGTCCTTATAGTAGCTCTTGTAGGTCGGCATGTTCTTGTAACGACCGTTTGCCGTCACTGCGCCCATGTGCCCGAAGTACACGCGCTTGCCTTCGGAGTCCGTCGTCGTCATATAAAACGGCAGGTTGTACCAAGCCGCGAAGGTCAGCCGCAGGAACATGGCGACCTCGGCGCACTCCAGCTTGGGTGAAGGCAGCGCTTTGCCCCAGGGCGTCATCATCTCGAAGGTGTCCCCGCCCCAGGAGCTGTCCGCCTTGATCTTCTTCATGCCGTCGATCCAGGCCGAGTACTTCTCGTCCCAGTTCAAGCCGCTGTTGGCGGACCACGCCATGCCGGCTTCTTTGGCTGCGGCGGTGGTCTTATCCTCCCACTGGTTCTTCACGGTCCACACGGCGGTGTCGCCATTGTCGAAGCTGGTGGACGGACCGGGCACGCCGGCGTTGTCCGCCTTGCCACCGGGCATGGGGCCCTCGGAGTCCATGGGCGAGACGCCGAACTCGTCGTAGTAGGGATCCGAAACCGTGGGCTCGCTGCTGTCCGAGCTACAACCCGCTGCGCCGAAGACCAGCGACCCGAGTCCCACCACTGCGAATTTTGCGACGCGCGTCGCGCTCCAAGTCCAAGCGTTTGTCATAGTCATCCCATTTTGCACGGGCTCTTGCCGAAAGCCCAGCCGCCGCCCGTTTAGCGCCGCTGAGTCGCCGTGGCCGCAAATAATCGCAGCGATTGTATCAGTTTGCCCGGACCGGTGCTCAACCCGCTGAAAAGTATGGGGATTTTGGTCGGGTCCCTGTCCGCTGCGGGGGCGCTCATCTCGCGCTTTCCGGCGCTGGCCGGGCCCGCGCGCCGGCGTGGGAGGCGCACGGCCGCGCCGAGCCTCCACCCCCACGGAGCGTTTCGCACCCGCCCCTGTGAACGGACTTTCCGGCGTTGCCGAGCTCGATCTCGGAAGTGGTAGTGGCAGTGCGCGATTGGCGAGCGGATCCCTTCGCTGCTGGGGAGTGAACGGAGCGGACAACTCGGCGACTTCGACGACAACTCAACTTGCGCCGGTGGCGGTGAAGCGGTGAGTGGCCGTGCGCACGCCCCGCCTATTGAGCGCGTTGGACAGTGACCTGGTACTCGCTGCTCTCTTCGTCGTAGGCCACCCGCACGCGCATGGGCCGGCAGCAAACGCTGCAATCTTCGATCAGGTCTTGCTCTGTCCCACCACCTGGATCGACGAACAGGTCCACAGGCTCACCGCAGTACGGACAAGGGGGCATGGTCCGGAGTGTAGCCGACGCCGGTGCCGCACATGCGCCCGGGCTAGGTTTTTGGCAATGTGAGCGTGAATTTGGTCTTTGCCAAGGGTTGGCCGTTGACCAATATTTCTACCGCGTGTGCGCCTCTATAGTAGCGACGGGTCGAGATGGCCCGGAGGGTGTGACGCTTGCGGATCTCCACGCTGCTGCCCTTGTCTAGGGTGAGCGTCCGCAGCTTGAACACTTTGGGACGCATGCTGCCATCGGCTTTCTGGTGATAGATGGCGTAGTCCACGACCAACGACTCTCGCCTTTTGGATCGCGAAGTTAACGTAAAACAGATCTCGATGCTTCCGCCCAGGCACACACGCCGTGGTGTGACAGCCAGGTTTTGAACGCGAACGTGCGCTGCTCCACCGTGACCGAGCAATTCAAAAACGCCCGGGTGACCCGCCTTGACCAGGGAGCGAGTGGCGCGCTCGATGATCCAAAGCCGCTCCGCCGACGCGCCGCGTTTCCAGCGCTTGCAGGTGGCGAGCAACAATTCCGGATGGTCTTTGCCGATGTCGTTCAGATGGTTGGCGACGGAACGGCGTACATATTCGGAGGGGTCGTCTTTGAGCAACTCCAAGAGCGCCAGGGTGGGCTTGGGATTGTCGCGGAACATTTGCAGGTGCCCTCCCCAAGGCAACAGCGGCCGCGTGCCTTCGGAGACGAGGCGCCGCACTTTCGGATCTTTGTCGGCAGTCCAGGTGGCAAGCAGCGCGAGGCTCTTCTTCGGGTAGCGCAAAATGAACGGGCGGATCGCGAACTCCGCCGTGAACAGCGGCGTCAGCTCTCGCAGCGCCGCCATGGAGCGATCGAAGTCGTCCAGACCCGCGTGGGCGACGTAGTCAATCAAGGGCCAGGCCGCGAAGCCGCGCAGCGGATCCTTCGGATCCCCTGCTTCCCAATGCCGCTTCGCGCCCAGCACGATGCGAAGCGCGCGGGGGAAGTCGGCGGGCAAGTGTTTCTCCAGGGCCAGAATCACGTGCTGCACGCGCGGCTTGAGCTCTAGCTTTTCCAAACCCCGGCCGGCGTCGCGCACGAAGGCACGGTCGTCAAAGGACGGCGCGGTCTTCTTCAGCGCGCCCGCAAGTCGCTGCACTGCGGCTTTACCCAGGCCGTCTTTCATCGGCGTCATTGGCGGAGTCCTCAGGCGCCCTCGGTCGGGCCGCCAGTGCCACCACTAGCTTGAGGCGCACTCGTCGCGCCAGCTTTCGGGGCCGTGCCCGTCGCCGCGCGGTGCTTTTTCAGGGTTCTGCCTTGGGTCGGTAGACAACGGCGGACTCGTGGTCAGCGGGGCCTTTGCTGATCTGGAAGTCCCCGAAGCGATCGAGGCAGGCCCACATTCCGGTGGACTCGTTTCTGAGCCAGACTCGGCGTTCAACGCCGCCGACCGCGCCGTCGTTGCTGTTTCCGTCGCCCCAGGCTCCGTCCACGGTGAGCATGGTGATCTTCGTGGGGCCGCCCGCGGGGTTTTTCAGAAACTCGGCGCTGGGAGACTTGCCCAGCGCGACCAGAGACGCACCCGGCGCGACCACGAGATCCTTCTTGCTGCGAACGATGACGTTGTGATCCCGTCCGCCGTCGGGGCTGAGCCGGATCAAGTCGCCGGTGCGTGCGCTGTCGATACCGAGTTCTTTGAGCTTGTTGCTGACGTGCGGTTGCACGTCTGTGGATCCGAAGCCGTACTTCGCGTTCGGCGGCCGCACGCCGTTTTCGGCCCGCGCTTCTAGAAAGCCGTGCAGGGCGTAACCCTTGCAGTCGAGTCCAATGCCGTGTTCCTTCATCAGCCGGCGTATGGCCAGCTCAGGCGGCTGCTTGGCGAATCCTTCGAGCCGCTTTTTTCCGAGCGGCGAATCGATCAGGGCTTGGGTCACGCGTTGGATGTCTTTGAGCGAGCCTCTGGACCCGGTCGCGTGCGCGGCACTCATCGCGATTTCCTTCCACACGCTCGGCCCGACCTCGGACTTGATCTTGTGGAGGTAAGTCTGCGGAGAGTGCTGGGCACTGTTCGGGTGCAAACTTCGAAATGCGGGTGTGACGCCTACGCTCTTGCC
Organism: uncultured Myxococcales bacterium; assembly: GCA_937872925.1. Lineage (GTDB taxonomy): Bacteria > Myxococcota_A > Polyangia > Polyangiales > Polyangiaceae > JACKEA01. Next base: position 38,977 of record CALMUT010000265.1, read on the forward strand.
TGCCACGGAGTACGGTCCGCGTGATTGCTCGAGCAGCGCGTCCAGCCTGCGGCCCATGGCAGCTTGCTTGGACGGCTTGGACAGCGATGCGACGCCCTGAGCTGTCACGCCAGGTTCCAGGCGCGCGCCCAGCGCTCGGCCGCGGACAGCGCGTTCAAACCGGGGTTCGTTTGGCGCGGGGACGGGCCGTGGCCGCGCCGTGGATACGCGCATTGGGTCACTCATGCGGCCCTAGTCGGGGCGTCGGGCGGTCAGTTGTGTGGAAAGGGACGATCCCGGACCGGTAACGGACGGAGCTCGCGTCGCCGCTCTCAGTGGGCAAACCCGGAGGCGACGAAGGCGTGACCGCGGCGCCGGGCCGCGGCTATAGTTCCGGAATGAGCCACAGCGTTGTCATCGAAACCAACCACGGAGCCTTCACCATCTTGCTGGACGAGGCGCGAGCGCCCAAGTCCGTAGCGAACTTCCTCGCTTACGTGGACGCCGGCCACTACGACGGCACGATCTTTCATCGTGTGATCGACGGATTCATGACTCAAGGCGGCGGCTATGACGCGGCGTACAACAAGAAGCCCGTACGCGCGCCGGTCGAGAACGAAGCGGACAACGGAGTCAAGAATACCCGCGGCACCGTAGCGATGGCGCGCACGGGCGATCCCCACTCCGCGACGGCGCAGTTCTTTGTGAACGTGAAGGACAACGCATTCCTCGACCACAAGGCGAAAAGCGGTTCGGACTGGGGTTACACTGTTTTCGGTAGCGTGACGGACGGCATGGACGTCGTGGACCGTATCAAATCCGTTGCCACGGGCGCCCAAGGGCCCTTCAGCAAAGACGCGCCCCTCGAGGCCGTCGTGATCGTCTCGGCGAAACGCGCCTAGGGCTTCGATTTCCGGTAGACTCTAGGCTCCGGCCATCGCAGGGCGTCGGGGATGAGGGCGGGGCAATGGTGTGGGAGAGACACGGGTATCGCGTAGACAGCTCGGAGTTTCCCTTCGTCTCCGTTCAGTTTCCCAAAGAGGTAGTCGCTGCCGGCTACCAAAAGCTTTTCGAGCACTACGTGCAGCTCTGCAAGCGCGGCGGTGGCATTGGGTGGTTGATCGATTTTCAGGCGTTTGATCCGGTGCTTGCGCCGGCCGCAGTTCGGCGTGCGGCTGCGGAAGTCTTCGCCGAACACAAGGCGACGTTGCTGGCAGCGACTCTGTGCGAAGCCCGCGTGGCCGCCAATCCGATTTCGCGGGGCGTGCTCACCGCTTTTGATTGGATGACCGGCCCCAAATGGGCATGCAAGAACTTCGGCGACTACGCCGCTGCCGAGGCGTGGGTGCGAACCATGCTGCGCACGGTTGGTGAGGATTAGCCCAAGCGACGGCCCGAGCCACCCAGGCCGAGCAACTACATCCACGAGCAGATCTACGTTCCCCCAGCCCATCTGGACTCCGTTCAACGCGAGGGATCGGGGCCGTGCTGCGTCACAATTCTCTGGTCCTCACCGTGGACGGCAACGGCATTCAGCTCGCTCCCAATCAGGGGCCGCTTCAGAACTTGACCATGGAGTACAACTACGTGGTCGGCGGCGGGTTCACACTACGCTGGGGCGTGGATGGGGGCGCGCTGCGGCACAATCGATTTGGCCGGGACGCGGCATTCGGGCCAGAGGCGGTCTATGCTGGCGGCAAGTTCGATGACATTCGAGACAACCGCTTTGCGGATGATGGCGCGGTTGTGCCGACCGGCAGCATGAAAACTTTGGCGACCGTGACGGGGATGGCAGTGGAACTGCCAACGCCTGGGGGACCGGCTACGATCCCAAATTCAAACTGCCCGGCAACTAGCGTGTGCGCTCGATCAGGTTCAGGCCGTTGGCGCTGAAGTAGCCAAGAGCCGCAACCGCTTGCGTCGGTGTCGCGGGCCTGGCTACGCGGTTGCGTCTACGGCGTACACGCTTTCAAGAAGTGCACTCGCATGCGAATCAAGTCGATGCGCGCCTCCACGGGGGGCACGCAACTCGGAGCCAGGCATTGTATTCGCACGAACAGCCCGAATCCGCTGGCATTGACCGTCGCCGGGCTGATGCTCGAGACGCCCCAGGTGTCTGTTGCGGAACCGTAAAGGAACTTCGTATCCACGGTGGGCCAACTTGCGTAGCCCTTGTCGGCGCCCAACATCGCGCCCGCGCTGATCAGGAAGACGTTTGCGTCCGTAACCATTCCAGCCTTCCCGGCTGCCAATTCCAATTCGACTTCGATCCCGGTGACGGTTGCGTTGGCGGGCACCAGAAAACCAAGACCATCGAGCACCAGGGCCCGAGACTTTCCCGGCGACGCAAAACTGGTGCTGGCATAAGCGTTGTCGCTGACTTGAAGTCCGGGATAGTTCGACCACGCGGGGCCCTGTTCGATGTCATCGACCCCCAGCGGGACCTTCCAACCGGTATTGCTAGCGACGGGCGCGCAGCCACCGGCTCCGCCAGTGGCGCCCGCGCTGCCTCCGGACCCGCCGCCAGTACCGCCGCTACCTCCCACTGCGCCGCCGCCACCTCCGGAGCCTGCGGCTCCTCCGCTCGCTCCAGCTGAACCGGCAGCTCCACCACTCGCTCCGGCTGAACCGGCGGTTCCACCCGCGCCGCCCAGTTGTCCGCCTGTCCCCGTGGATCCGCTTGTTCCGCCGCTGGCGCCTGCGCCGGCATGTCCGGCGCCGCCGCCGTTTGCCCCGACGCCGCCGCTTGCAACAAGGTGATTATTCTCGGGGCCTGCATTGTACCCGCTCAAGTCTCTAGCGGAGCAGCCCACGGCCGGTACAGCGCTCACACACGCGCCAAGGATCCAACAGAGTTTTCGGCTAGCCATCTGCGCTGAACCTCCAACCGTGACCATACGCGCCATACGCTATTGCGCTCCTTACAGAGTGTGCGTGGGTTCGTCGCGCTCCGCGCGTGCCCAGAGCGACGGTACGGCTGTGGTGAATTCGACCGTCGCCAAGAAGACCACACGCACTTCACCTCGTCCTCGGTCCGACGCGGTGAAAAGGCGGGTGCGGATTGACCTGCCGTGATCGCACGCTGCGCGTCGTACGCGGCACTTCCGGCGCAAGCCGCGGAACGCGCGTTAGCGGAGTCGCAGCCTCCGAGGGCGTCAAAGCTCGTTGTGTTTCAGAGGCTTGCGCGGCTGCGCAGCGGAGTTGTGGGTGCGTAGAGCGAGTGCCAGCCTGCACGCGAACATGCGTACTCTCCAGGTTTTCGGTTTGGTGACGGCAGTGGCAGCGCTTCTTGGTTGCGGCGACGACGAAGCCACAAAGGGCTCGCCCGGTGGCGGCGGACAGGGCGGGGCCGGCGCTGCGGGCGGAGCCGGGGGCGCTGGCGTACCCGGTGTTCAGATCGACGGCCTCTCTGCACCGGTCAACGCGTACTTGGATGACCGAGGGATGCTCAGCGTGGACTGTCAGACCAACGCAGACTGCATAGCGAGCCTTGGATACTTTCATGCGCGCGATCGCTTTGTGCAGATGGACTTGCGCCGACGCATTACGACGGGACGTCTGACGCAAATGCTGGGCGCAGGTGTGCGCGCCACCGCATTGCCCATCGACTTCGAAAACCGCGCGCGTTATTCGACGCGCAGCGGCGAGCCGCTCGAAGATTCGATCTACGAGCAGTCCGACGCCGAGAGCAAAGCCATGATGGTGGCCTACGCCAGTGGCGTGAACGCCTGGATTGCGGACGTGCGTGCCGGGCGCAATGGCGCCCAGTTCCCGCGTGAGTACCAGCACCCCCTCTTGTTCGACTACGACCCAGAGCGCATCCCGGATTGGAAGCCGAGCGACAGCGTGGCCACGATCCTGGCGTTGATCAACTCACTGACCAATCGCGCCAGCTTGGAAATCGAATGGGGCAAGCACCGTGCGGATCTGAAAACGCGCTTTGGCGACGCGCAGGGCGAACTCATGTTCCGCGACTTGTTCGACGTTCGCCCCGACATCGACTCGCCCATCTTGCCTGGGTTCTCAGGAGCGACGGCGTCACTGTGGCGCGGCCCAGGACTGTGCGCTCCACGCGGCAACCCCGAACTCGCACCGTCTCGTGGGCAGAACGAGGGAAGCCCAAAGTGGCTCTTGGATCCCTGGATGAGCGATCCCAGCGCGGACACGGGGATCGGATCCAACAACTGGATCGTCGGACCCCAAAACAGCGCGACAGGCAATGCATTCATGGCCAACGACCCGCACCTGGGCATGAGCAACCCGGCGCTTGCGTACATCGCGCACCTGGATAGTAAGACCAATGGAAGCGGCGATCTGCACGTGGCCGGCCTGACCTTCGCGGGAATGCCATTTGTGCTAGTCGGCCAGAACGAACATCTGTCCTGGGGCACCACGAACACGAACTTCGATCTTACCGACGTGTACGTCGAGGAGGTCAGCCCCGACGGCAATAGCGTCAGCTTCAAGAATTCGGCAGTGCCGATTATCAAGAAGTTGACCACCTTTGCGCTTTCCGACGGGACGACGGTCGACAAAGAGCTGCAATTCGTTCCGCATCACGGTCCCGTGTTGCCGCGCGCGGACGCCAGCGATCCGATGCTGACCATGCGCTGGGCAGGCAACGACATCAGCACGGACGTGAACTTTCTGATGGGGATCGCCCGGGCCAAGGACGTCTACGAAGCGAAGAGCGCGCTCGAGAGCATTACCGGCGTAGGATCGAATTGGGTGATCGCCGATACGAAGGGCAACATCGCCTACCTGCCCTACAACAAGGTTCCGAAACGCCCCTGGGCCACGGGGCTCGCACCGACCAGCGGTACCGAGGCCGTTCCCTGGTTGCCCCTGGACGGTCGCGGCGAATTCGAATGGGAGGGCCACTACGCCTACGGCGAACTGCCCCAGGCGATCAATCCTCCCCAAGGCTACCTCGCGACCGCCAACAACGACATGACCGGCGGCCTGTTCGACGGAGATCCCACCAACGACAGCCCGGGCGTGTTTCAGACCAGCGTGGCGCCGGGGTACCGCCACAAGCGCATCATGGACTTGTTGGGCGCCAAGGACGCACACGACATGGCGAGCATGGAGGCGCTCATTTCCGATACGTATTCACTCATCGGTGAGCAACTCGTACCCCACCTGCTCGCCGCTGCCAGCGGCCTTTCCCTCACAGAGAGTGGCAAGAAGGTACAGAACGCTTTGAAGTCCTGGTCGTTTGAGTGTCCGACCGGCCTCGAGGGACCGGATGGCGCAAAGTCGCCGCTCAGTAACGACGCCAGTGCTTTGGTGCAAGCTTCGGGGTGCGCCGCGTTTCACGTGCTGCTCCGCGATCTGAATGACGCGACGGTCAAGGACGAAGGGGTGGCCGCCGAGCGCGGACCACACCTGGTGGTCGTGAAGATGTTGAAGGGCGAGGCCACCGCGGCGGGCGAAATCTACTGGGATGACGTCAGCACCAAAGCCGTAGTGGAAACCAAAGACGACATTGTTGCAGCCGCCTACGAGAGTGCAGGCAAGTTCCTCGTGGGCGCCCTGGGTAGCGACGAAACCAGGTGGGCGTGGGGCCGGATCCACGCTCTTACCATGCGATCCGATGTGGACACCGCCAGCAGCGGCTTGATCACGGAATACAACGAGTCCGGATTTGCCAACAACGGTGGTCTGTTTACAGTGGACGTCGCCAACCCGGTCAGCGACATGACGCAAGCCGAAGGCGCGGCCCTGCGATTCGTGTGTGAAGCACTTCCCACGGGACCCAGTTGCGTGTTTCAGCTGCCCGGCGGTCAGTCCGGGCACGTGGATTCCGAGCACTATCAGGATTCATTGCCGGACTATCTCAGCAACACCTCGCGGCCGCTGCAGATGGACGTCGCGGCTGCTGCCAGCAGCGCCGTCGAGCGAGTAACGTTCACGCCGCCGCCGTGAGCGGCACTGCGGGAACGCTCCCGGAGCCGGGAACAGAAGGGTATTCGCAGTGAAAAGCAGGCAACCAAGAACGCTACCGACATCTGAAGTAGGAGCGTGTGTTGTGGAAGCTTGGAGTGCAGTCAAGGCACCACGGATAGCGCTCATGCACGTTCTTGGGAACGAGTTTGGTGAAGAATCAGCCAACGCGTTCTTCGGAAAGCGACCGACGGAGGTAGATATTCGCTGTTTCGGTTTCCGCAACGCTACGCCGCTGCTCAGCCTGCCTCCCCGTGCAGCTGGCGCATACCTGGGAACATATCTGAGATCCCTGCTTTACGAGTTAGAGCTTCAGGAAAACTCCGGACTCTTCTCGGACCTATTGACGCGAGCACATACATTGGCGTGTTTGTTGAGACCACATTTCTGGGACAGGGTTATTCGGCGCTGCTTGCCGAGCGAGTGCTACGATGCAACCGTTCTCACGGTTAGGCATTTGATCAACAAGAAGGACTTCTTCCGATTGAAGCAAGACAAGATCGGTTTTCTTGAAGAGATGCTCTCTCGACCGCCTCCGGGTCAGGCTCCCCGCGTGGGAAAGTAGGGCGCCCGACGAAAACGTGGCGCCCTCTTCCCGATCGGCACTCCTTTCAAATCTCAGGGGTGCAGGACTGGGAGCCGCAGGCTTGCTGGTTGATGCAGCACTGGTTGCAAGCCGGGACCCACTCGGTGATACCACCGCTCTTGAGTCCGGGACAGCAATGCTCTGCGGAGCACACGGCACTGGTCCATGGGTCCCCAAGCACCCCGTGTTGCACGTGCCGCAATTGCAGGTGTCGTCGAGCAAGTTGACGCAGTAGCCATTGCAAACATCGTTCTTGACCAGCACTCCTCCCACGGTGCATTCGGTGCAGCTGGCCACGCACCCTTGGGTGGAGCGAGGTGCGCAACGGAACGCTCACGAATGGACTGCGTTGGTTGCCTGGTTTTCTTGCTGGTTTGTGCGTCGCGCAGCGGAGTTGGCTAGCACGTGACGGCACGGCACGCTTCCAGCGTGCGGGCGAGTGCCGGTGCCTCGCCCTGAACTCCTGTCAGTTGCCCGGATCTCCTCGCCGCTCCAAACATAGACTTCACCAATGGCCCCGTCGAAACCCACCTCTCAAAAGCTGACGACCTCGATGAATCGCAGCCTCGATCAGATCAGCAGGCACCTGGTCCGGCTTCGGCGCCCACTGGCAAAACTGCTTGGTCCGGGCTTGGACTTCGCACAGATCGCGCAGCTCACCAACGAGCTTCCGTTCAAGCTCTCTCCGGAGCTCGTCGTGCTGTATTCGAGAGTGAATGGTTGCACGACGCGTGACCGAAGGCTGGGCGACCTCTGGATCATCCCTGGCTACCGCCTGCTTGCGCTCGAAGAGGCAATCGAGGTGTACGGGCAGCAGCGGCGATATGCAGCACGGCGCTGGAAGGCTGCGTGGTTTCCGGTGCTCACGGATGACGCAGGTGACTTCTTCGTCGTTGCGTGCGGCGCGCGGGCGGCACGCAGCGTGATCGCCTTCGAAAACGAAGAACCACGTCAGGAAGTGGAATACGTCTCTCTCGACCGGATGCTCAAGACGTTCGCGGAGGGATATGAAAAGGGCGCGTTCTCGGTCCGGCGTGGCGATTTGGATGTCGACGACGAAAAGCTGGCGAGTATCGCTCGCAAGCACAATCCGCGAGTGGCACGCTGGCAGGTCGCAAAGAAGTCGAGCGCAGAGCGGCGCGAGGAAGAAGCGAGAGCCCTTGCCGACCAGGCGCTGAAGCTGGGTTGGGCGCGGAACCCAGTCGAGGCGCACGGGTTGTTCGAGCGTGCGCTGGCGCTGTCTTTCGAAACGCACTCACAGAAGGTCTATGTCAACGCGTTGTTCGCGCTCGTGTTTGTGTATGAGCAAGGGAAAATCAAACCGGCCAAACTCCGCTCTCAGGTCGAGAAGATCCTCGCGCGCGGACGCCATCACGCAGACGCCTACTGGAATGCGGCTTGCGCCTACGTGCTGCTCGGCGACCACGACAGCGCTATCGCGAACCTGCGGCAGGCCAAGCGCCGGGGGGTCGACCTGAAGCGGTGTCTTAAGGACAAGACGTTTGCACCACTCGCGTCGGACAAGCGCTTCATGGCACTGAAGCGATCCGCCGGACTCAAGTCTGCCCAATGAAATCCACAATCAGAGTTCTGCGCCGCAAGACCATGGTCATGGACCTGGTGCCTCGCCAGAGTCTGGTGGTGCGGCGCCAGTTCAGGAAGACTACGGGAGAACCTACCGCTTCCTCTCGCCGCGGCGAACCCTCGCGCCGCCAGAACGGGCGGGGGCGCACTCGCGCACGGCTTGTAAGTGCGGGGAGGACTCGCCCGTGTCAGAAGCGAAGTCATGGATACTCCGCGGTATTTGTCGGCGACTCGTGAACGCTGGCAACCCAAAGCGCGCGGCCGGGAGATGAGACGATGAAAAAACCAGTGTACGTGAGCCGTCGAACCGCATTGCTTGGCGTTGGCAGCGCCGTCACCTGGATTGCGTGCGGCTCGGAATCGACGAACTCCTCCCAGGGCACCGGCGGCAGCGGCGGTGGAGCAGCAGGGTCCGGCGGGGGGCTAGCAGGAGCCGGCGGTGGGACGGCAGGGTCCGGTGGTGTGGGCGGCGACGCAGGCGTCGGCGGTGGGCCGGCAGGAGCCGGTGGCGTGGGCGGCGCTGGAGGCAGCGGCGGCGCGCCCACCACCACAGCCACCACCGATCAAACCGTTTCCGACGCCCCCCGC
>CALMUT010000266.1 GCA_937872925.1 uncultured Myxococcales bacterium
AACTCGATCGGCGCTCCGCAGCTTGGACAGGTCCCTTGGGCGACGGCCATTCGTAAGGGCGGGACTCTAATGGAACGCGGCCGATTCGGCTACCGCTGCCAAGAGATCCCCCGGAAAAAGATGATTTTCCCGTCGCCCGCTACTCGGCGTCGCTATGCACTTCACGCAGCGCCTCGGCCACCAAGGCGCCGAGCTCGTCGTCCTTGTCGCTGCGCTTTTTCGTCGACTTCGCCTTCTGAGCGGGCGCGGACACGCTGAGCATGGCCTCCATCTCGTCCATGCTCATCTCGTCCAGGGTGCGCTGTTTCTTCTTCTTGCCCGCGCCCAGGGCGCGCAACAGCCACGGCGTTGGCTCTTCTAGCTTGAATTCGCCTTCAGCCAGGCGGTCCGGAGCTTCTGTGAGGGTCGTCAGCAGCGTCTTGTTGGAGTCGATGATTTCTTTGGCCTGATTCAACGCGTCTTTTTGCGTGACCTCGAGCTCCCGCAGTGCCGGCTTGAAGGAATGCCCACCCGTTGCCAGAAATAGACCTAGGGCAAAGCCGAGTTCCGTCGGGCCCATGGCAGTGACTTTGCCAACGGAGGGGCCACCGCAGCTCTTCGAGTAGATATACGAACCCGAGAGCAATAGGACGCCGAATCCAAGCTGCACGGCCGCTAGATCGACGGTGACATCTACGGGTTCGTCGATGGCCTCGCCTTCGTCTCGGGTCTCCGCGATAAAAATAGAGGCGAGGGCGCGCGCCAGGTTGGCGGTGAGCACGACGGGGTGCGCGGCTTCTTCAGTCGATACGTTCAGCAACCAGCTATCGCCCTGGTCCACGATGCGGGGCGTGTCGTTCTGACCCGGCATGCGCGTGCCGGTGCCGCAGGCCCCGGAGCTGCAGCTGCCGCCTTTTTCTGCGGACTCTTCCCCAACGAGCTGTGTGGTGAGCGGGATGTCGGAAAGGCCAGCGTGCTGCTGCATGCGGCGGACGAGTCGGGTCAGGGATTTTTGATCGCCCGCGAATGTATCGGGAAAGAAGTCGCCGTTCGGCAAGACGACCGGTGGCTTGCCGATCTCGTCCTGCAGTCGGGCGCGCAAACGGGCGTAGCGTTGGACCAATGCATGCTGCGCTTCTCGAGACAGCTCCATGCGGACAAACCTAGCCGGGTTTTGCGGCCGCTGCCACCGCGTCGGAGCCGCCCATCGGGCTGCCCAGCAGGATCGCCTAGTCCGGAGTGCTTCTTGGGGCGCGGACGCGGGATTTTTCCAGATCACCGCGGCGTACGCGCTCAAGCTCGGCCAAACGTGTCACGACGCCGCGGGCGACGATTTCGAGCACGCGGGAGACGACTTGGGTCTTCTTGCGCGGATCTCCGCCAAAGCTCAGATGGCTCTTGGCTTTACGCCCACCGGGCAGTCGTCCCATGGCGGTGCAGCTCACCTTCATGATGTCGTCTGCAACGCTGATGTCTAGCTTCGCAATGGCGAAGCGGTACTGGATCGTATTCTCGCGTCCCGCTCCCCATTCGACGCGACGCACTTCCCGCGCCAGCACGCGGCGCAGGTGCTTCTTGTAGTACCGGGCGGCGGCAATATCGCTTGGGAAATCCAAGCGATCCAATACGACTTTGGGTCGTCCCCGGCTGCGCGCGGGCGACGCTGTGGCCACCAGCGTGAGGGCTAGGAAGCTGCGTCGGGTTAAGGTTGAGGCGGACACGGGCGTGCCAGGGTTTGTACGCAGCACTCCCGGGCTTGGCCAAGATTGCCGCAGTGCGTCGAAATCGCCCCTAGCCCAAACAAAACCCTGGTAGGACGACGAGACCCGTCCCTGGCGCTGTCAAAGCGATGAGTACCGTTTCCCCCGAATCCGAGCCCGATGTCGACGTGATCGTCATCGGCGGCGGTGTGAACGGGACCGGAGTGCTTCGCGATTGCGCCTTGCGCGGGCTGTCGGCAGCTCTGTTCGAGCGCAACGACATCGCGTTCGGCGCCAGTGGCAACTCCAGCGGCATGATCCATGGCGGTCCCCGCTATCTGACTTACGACCCGGACGTGACCCACACGTCGTGCCTCGACTCCGGTCATATCCAGCGCATCGCTCCGCACTTGCTGTTCCGCATTCCTTTCCTGGTGCCGGTGCATCGCTCCAGATTTGGCTCACGCCTGGCGCTGCATGGTTACGATGCGTTCTTCGAGCTTTACGATCGTTACCAGCCCCTCAAGCGCGGCAGGCCGCATGTGCGCTTGAATGCAGACGACCTGCGCCGCCTCGAACCGGGCTTGCAGGCCGACGCAGTCGGCGGCGTGACCTTCGATGAATGGGGCATCGACGGAGTACGGCTCTGCATGGGCAGCGCCGTGGACGCCATTGAACGTGGAGCAAAGGTGCACGTGCACACCACGGTCATGGAGGTGATGCTCGACGGCGAGCGGGTGCGCGGGGTGCGCTGGCGCGATCGCATCAGTGGCGAAACGGGACAGACCACCGCACGAGTCGTGGTCAACGCGACCGGGGCGTGGGCTCCGGTCACGGCCACCTTGGCGGGGCTGGAGCCGCGGGTTGCCCGCATCCGGCCGGGCAAAGGCATTCATGTATTCCTCGATCGACGCCTGACCAACTACGCCATTGCCACCACGGCCATAGACGGCCGCCAAGTGTTCTTGATGCCCTGGCAAAACATGAGCGTGCTGGGCACGACGGACGACGACTACTACGGCGATCTGGACGAGGTGCTCGCGAACGGCGACGAGGTTCGCTACCTGATGCAGGCCGTTGCCCGGGTGTTCCCGTCGGTGTCCCAGGCCCGCGCCATTGGCACCTGGGGCGGGGTGCGTCCGACGCTGTATGGCTGGGGCGTCAACGAAGACAAACTGAGCCGCGAACACGAGATCGTCGATCACAAGAAACACGGCGCAGACGGCCTGTACTCGATGATCGGTGGCAAGCTGGCCAGCTATCGCATCTTCGCGGAAGAAATGACGGATGTCGTCGCCGAACGCTTGGGGAACACCGCGCCGAAGCGCACGCACAGTTCGCCGCTCCCCGGCGGCGACGAAACCGTCGATCCTTTCAGCTTGTGCGCCGGCATCCAGCTGGACGCCCTCGCCGCATCGCGCTTGGAATATCGCCACGGTAGCCGCTCGCCGCGGGTGATCGAGCGCATCAAGCGGTGCCCTCCGGAAGCTCGGGTGGTTTGTGACTGCGAACCTGTAACCGAGGCGGAAGTACGCTACGTCGTCGAGGGCGAGATGGCGAAGACGGTGGACGACGTCGCGCGTCGCACGCGGTTGGGGTTGGGTTCCTGCGGAGGCATGCGCTGCGCTCTGCGCTGTGGTGCCATCTTGGCTGACGCTCTCGATGCGGATCCCAGCTATGGGCAGCGCTCGGCTTTGACCTTCCTGCGCGGCGCTGCGGCGCGGCGCGCCAGTGCCGTGGGTTCGCTGCAAGCACGCCAAGAAGCACTCTCCCTGGCCACGCTCTCGTCCCAGCTCGGCTTCGTGGAAAAAGAGGAGCGGTGAGCGACGAACGACGGCACGTGGTCGTCGTGGGCGGCGGCATCGCCGGGGTCGCTGCGGCTTGGGCCGCACAGCGCGCGGGCGCGCGGGTCACGCTTCTGCATGGAGCCGCGGGCGCGTCGGCGCTGTACTCCGGGGCGCTGGACTTCGGCGCGAAACCCTCCGAGCGGATCGTGTCCGAGCTCGCGCACTTTGCGACTGCGCTGGGCTGCTGGAGCTACGGCGGCGGGCCCTATCGCATCGCCACGGAGACGGGCCTATGCCGCAGCGTCCACGGCCGCGACAGTGCGCTGTTGGACCTCGAACCTCTCGCGGGCAGCCGCATCGGCGTGGTCGGCGCGCTGCATAGCAGCTGGAATGCGGCGCTGGTGGCGCGGCAGCTCGGCGCCAGCAGCTGGGCGCAGCAAACCGGCACAGAGTTCGTCGTGCTGCCCGCCCCAGATCTGCTCGCGACGGACGAGCTAGCCGTCCCCGTCTACGATCTTGCAGCGCGATTTGACGCGCCCCAGCGCCTGCAAGCGCTTTGCGCCATTCTCGAAAAAGCACGCGGCGATGCCAGCGCGCTGCTCTTGGGACCGTGGCTTGGGCTGGCGATGGACGTTGCCCAGCAGGCGACGCAGACCCTGGGCATACCCGTTGGGGAGTCGACGTCGGCCCCCGGCGGTGTCGCCGGAGCCCGTTTCGAACGTGCGCGGGATCGCTTGCTTCAAGCAAGCGCCATCGAGGCGCGCACGGGCCCGGTGCAGCGGGTCAGCGCTGAGTCGGGTGGCTTTTCCGTTGGCTTCGGCTCCGAGGACATCAGCGCCGAAGCTGTGGTGCTGGCCATTGGCGGCGTGGCGGCCGGTGGGATCCTGCTGGACGACGCGCGCCCGGAGCACCCCGGCGGCGCGTGTTTTCATGCGTCACTGCAGGCGCCGGTGACCCTAGAACTCGACGGAAAGCCGGTCGAGCGCGTGAGCACGCTGCACGGCGTGGACTTCTGCTTGGCGGGGCTCGGGACTCTAGAACGTGTGGGCATCGCCCAGCGGCGGGGCAAGACCCAAGAGCCGGGGCTCTTTGTTGCAGGAGATTGCGCCGCGGGCGCTCCGCGCAGCGCACTGGAGGCCGCGCATTCCGGGATCCGGGCAGGCGTGCTGGCTGCGGCGCGCCCGGCCTGAATCCGCGGCGCACTCCCGACGCGTGCTAGGGTTGGTGGCAGCAAGTGACGCAGCGTCGGCTAGATCTCAAGGTGGGCTTCGCGTGTAACAACCACTGCGTGTTCTGCGCGCAGGGGGACAAACGCAAAGGCACCAAAGCCTTCGCAGCCAAGGACCTGGCACAGAAGCTCGTCGCCACCGCGGGCAAAGCCTCGGGATTGGTGTTGACCGGCGGCGAGCCCAGCATGCACCGCGACATCCTCGCCCTTGTGCGACTGGCAAAGCGCCTCGGCTATAGGCCTATTCAGCTTCAGACCAACGGGCGCATGCTCTCCCACGGGCGTGTGCTCGCGGAGTTTGTGCGAGCCGGCGTCACCGAGGTGTCGCCGTCGCTGCATGGACCGGATGCGGCAATTCACGATGGGCTGACCCGCACGCCGGGCAGCTTCGAGCAATCCGCGCAAGGGATCCGAAACGCAGTGGCGGCGGGGATCCCGGTGGTAACCAACTCGGTGATCACCCGGCAGAACGTGCACGTGTTGGCGGAACTAGTAGAACTGCTTGCGGACTTGGGTGTGCACAATGCGCAGCTCGCCTTGGTGCATCCCGTGGGCACAGCCCAGGTGCTATTCGATGAGGTGGTTCCGCGTCTGCCGGACGTGGAGCAGGCGCTGCGGCCAGCTCGGGAAGTCGCGCAACGTCGCGGGATGCGCCTGGTGACCGAAGCCGTTCCCCTTTGTTTTCTACGCGGCATGAGCGAACTGTGCGTCGAGTCGTCGATCCCACCGACCACCGTCATCGATCTGGAGGGCACCGTGGACTACTCCGAGTGGCGCATTCAGGAAGGCAAAGCAAAAGGCCCGCCGTGTATCGGATGCAGCGCTACGGATCGCTGTGAAGGTCCCTGGCGGGAGTTCCCCGAGCGCTTCGGTTGGGGAGAATTCGTCCCGCTGTAACGCGGCGCAGCGCAGCCACAAGCCGGTGAGCGAACCTTCCCTTGACGCGAAGCACGGGTCGGGACGAGCGTGGGGCATGCGCACTCTTGCACGACCGCTCGCTGAAGCCGGACTCCTGTTGCTCGCTCTGCTCGCCTGTAACGCCGGCGCAGGCCCGCGCCCGGATGACTCGGAGCAGAGGCGGCCCGCGCCCGTTGCGCCACCGGATCCGGCGGGGCCGCCCGCTGCACCTGCAGCGCCGGCGCCGGCAGCAGCTGCGGTTAGCCCCGTCAGCGAACAAGACGCGCCGGAGATCAGTCGTTCGGTGGGGCAGGGCGGCGGCGTGATCGTGCTCTGGCCGCGGATTGTGCTGCCCCGCGGCAGCGGCGAGCCGGACGCGGCCACTCTGGCGCTCGCGGGCAAAGTGCAAGCGCACGTCGCGGAGCTCGCCCGCGCCGCTGCCGCCCAGCGTCCCGTGGAAGTACGTCCGCAGCCTGAGCGCGTCTGTCCGCGTGATGGCTGCAAAGCCGTGGCCGTCGGCGCGTTGATCGCGCGGGCGGGGGGCGGTTGCGCAGTGGTGGTCACGATCAGCGCGCCCGGCAAGAGCGCGGCGCAGCTGGTACCGGCGTCTTCGGGCCACATCGAGCTCTCTGCGACGAGCGTGCCCTTCCGAGAGCCAGCGGAGCGGGTGGTGCGGGTGAAGGACTATGCGTCCTGTGATGCGCTGCCGGCAGACTTGGGCGCGAGAGATCCCGACGTGCAAAAAGCGTTGCAGGCCGCACTGGGGTCCTAGTGCGACCGGACTAGCGCGCGTTCCACCGTCAAGTGTGGCGGGTTCGCGTCGCTGTGCCCTCGCTATCGCCGCGAGTGTGTTCGTTTTGCGTCGCCGCGACTCGGTCCTCGCCACGCGCGGGGCGAAACCCACGGGGTGCTGCGCGTATTGAATCGCGTTTCGTTCGGCAGATCGGGCTGGAAATCCGCTACGCACTGCCGCGCGGCACGTGGCTTGCTCTTAGGGATGCCCGTCTCTTGAATGGAGGATTCAAATGAAGAAACGCATCACACTCGTGTCTCTCGTTGCTCTCGGCTGCCTGTCCGTTGGCTGCAGCTCGTCCCGCGACATTCAGGTCAAGGGTGAAATCTTGGGCGCGGCGAGCCAACAGAGCATGCTCGTCGAGTTCTGGGAGTTGAACAGTACCGAACAGAACAAGGTGCACAGCATGACCGTTGCTGCGCCAGGTTCCTTCGAGGAAACGGTGCCGCTAGAAGGCGACACGCTGCTCGTGCGCGTGATAGCGGATGCCGACGGCAACGAGGCCTGCTCCGCCGGTGAGAGCTGGGGCGAGAGCATTGCGCAGATCGTTGATGAAGAGGCGCCTCTGGAGGTGAGCGTGTCGCTTTCGAGCGCAGCCTGCGACACCTCGGAGATCGGTCGCTGAGCCAAATACGTCGAAGCCGACGCGCTGTGGGCGCGTCGGCTTCGTGTTTACAGAGCTAAGGGTTTCGCCCGGATTTATGGGCAATTGGCGTGGGCTTTGTTGCAGTCGTCTGGGCTGTTGTACAGCGCCGCGCAGTCGGCACCCACGCAGCTGCAGCCACCGACACCGACGCAGCTCGAACCGTCCCAGGCGTAGCCGAAGAACGCCGCACACAAGCCTTGTCCCTTGGCGTCTTGAGCTTTGCACTCGGGTTCGCATGCCAGTTGGATGCACGAGCCTCCGGGTTCCGTGCAGATCCCGCAGCTTTCGTTACAGCACTCTAGGCCGGCCCCACAGGTGACGGGTCCACAGGGCTTGCCCGAGGAAGTGCCGCAGTCTGCATGCGCCTTCTGGCAGGTGCTCGGATCCTGGTACAGGTCGCCACAGTCGGCGCCCTTGCAGGAGCAGCCGCTCAGTGCCTGGCAGCTGTTTCCGTCCCAGGCGTAGCCCAGCATCATGTCGCAAGCGCCTTCGCCCGCAGCATCTTGTTTGTCGCACGGGTCGGTACAAAAGATCGTGGTGCAGCCCTCGCCCTCTTTGGCGCAGGTGCCGCAGCTGGCGTTGCAGCAGTACTCGCCGGGGCCGCAGACGTTCTTGCCGCACTGTTCGCCGCCTTTGCCGCCATCGCTGGTGCAGGCCAGCTCGATGCAGCCTTCGCCTGGCTTGGCGCAGATGCCGCAACTTTCGTTGCAACAGTACTCGCCGCTGGCGCAAGTATTCGCGCCGCAAGTAACGCCCGTGCCAGCGTCATGGGATCCGATGGGCACGTCCCCGTCGGAGCTGCAGCCGCCGCCCTCGGCGCCGACCAAGAGCGGCGCCGCGCAGAGCAAACCCAAGAAGAAAGAACGCTGGAGAAGCTTAGAAGTCATCATGTTTCATCCCATCCAGTGAAAGCCGTCTGTCTAGGTGAGTGTCCGCCCCACACGGGATCCGTTTCGAAAAGTGGAACTATTCGACGCAAGCTGCGCGCACCCGGGGAGCAAGCGGGGAGCTTGGGTGCGCCGCCAAAAAGGCCGCCGCAAGCTTCCGCGCCTTTTCCTGCGCGCCTGCATTGCATAGGGCAATGACGCGCGCCGCGTCCCGCTCCGGCGAGAGCGCGCCGCCAGGGAAGCGCTTCGCGTGCGCATCCAGAGTTGCTAGTGCGCGCGTCGAGTCGCCGGAGGCCAGATCCCGCTGCGCCTGGGCCAATAGCGCGCTCTCTGCGCTGAGGGAGTCTTTGGGAGTCTCGCCCAGGGCGACACTGTGCGGATTGGGCGCGGAGGGGCGCGCTTGCGTCGCTCTCTGCTGGGGCGCCGCCGCGTGTCCGCCGCCCGACGTGGAGGCGCGCGGCGTTCGTTGCACGAGTGCTTTCGGCGCCGCGCTGGGCTCCTGCACAGCCGCGCCTTCTGGCGCCTGGCCGGCAGTGGTTTTCGTGCCGAGCGCCTGGGCTTCGGCGGACTGCGGCTGCGGCGCCTGTGGCGAAGCCTGCCTTGGCATCGTCGTCCCTGCCGCGTGCGGCGCCTGCGCGCTCTGGCTCTGGATCACGGGCACGGCAACGCCGAGACCCAGCGCGCCTCCGACGAAGAGCCACGCGGAGATCTTGGCCACGCCACTGCCCAGGGCCCCCGCCGCGACCGTTTCGGCTGCGCCCGCCGCGCCGGCGCTTGCTCCTGCGACGCTCGCGCTTTTTAGCGCGGCTTTGGCCCCTGCGGCGGCCGTCAGACCCCCAGCGCCCACGCCTGTGCTGACCGCCACCAGCACCGCGCGTCGTACGCGCCGGCGATCTTCGATACTCGGCGCGTCACCATCCCGGGCCAGGTCAATCAACGCGCGTGCGTCGGGTCCCAGATCATTCATGGTCGTACGCTCCGTGCGCGGTGACGCGTTAGCGCCGTTTCAAATTCGCTGCGCGCTTTGCGCAGTCGCGAGTACACCGTATTCAAGTTCACGCCCAGGGCGTCGGCGACTTCCGGCGCGCTCATCTGCTCGAGCTCCATCATCACGAATACCGCGCGGCGATCGTCGCTCAAGCTATCAAGCAACGCGTGCAGCGTGCGCACCGCCTCCGCCTGCGCCGTGGCTTCGTGGGGACCGGGGCTGTGGGTGTCTGCGACCGTCTCGGGAAGTGCCTCGGCGTCGCGTCGCTGCGCGGTGCGCCGATAGTTGCGCGCCACGCGCAGGGACACGCCGAAGAGCCAGGTCTTGACGCTGGAGCGCCCTTCGAAGTCACCGAGACGCTTGTGCACCACCACGAACACGTCTTGGGCGGCGTCGTCGATCAGCGCGTCGCGCACCCCGAGCCGCCGCAGGCTGCGCCATACGAAGTCGAAATGCTGTTCGTACACCGTTTCAAAGCACAGCGTCGGCGCTGGCGTGACTGCGGGCGCCGCGCGCTCGGTCAAGCCGAGCCCGGGCGGGGCCGTGTCGGTGAGCGCAGCCAGCATGCCCCCTAGGTGTCCGCCCAAGGCCCGATCCGTCATGGAAAGCGCACCTCGGCGCCCAAAGCTCCGCGCCCACTCAAACGCGCGGGCTCGTGTACCGCTCCCACGTTTTCCAGCACGAATCTCGGCTGATTCAGTGCGATTTGGGCGTCGACGCGAACCCAAAGGGCAAGCGTGTCCGTGAGCGGCTGCGCGGCTCGCGCGCCCAATACGCCGGACCAAATCCACACAGCCCCGCTCCCAGGGTCCGAGACGCCGACACCCTTTCCGCTCAAGCGACTGCCCTCGGCGCCGGCGCAGGGCGCGACGTTGCCAACGTCGAGGACGCGATAACAGGCGCCGAGCCCGCCTGAGACCAGGGCGAGTTCGCCGCCTGCGCTTTGTCCAACGGCCTTGGTTTGGTTGCCGTAGAGCGCGCCGCGGGCTTCGAGCTCGAAGCGCTCGTAGTGCCCGGCCACGGTGAAGACCCCACCAAACGCCGCGTCCGGCAGCGTGCCGACGTCCACCGCGCCGCCGGCGCCCACGCGCACGAAGAGATCCGAGGCTCGTGTCGGACCATCGTCCTGAGGCGGGGCATCCAGTCTCGGATCGGCGGCAGCCGCAGCGCTCTGCTCGGTGTTGACCGACGCCTTTCTGCTCGCTCCAGGTTTCGCGGTGGGTTCCGGTGCTGGGGTTGGTGGCGGAAGCGGCGAAGGTGCTTTCTCTATCGGTGGCAACGACCCGACCGCCGAACTGACGCTGCCCGCTGCAGGCGTCGCCGCGGCAGAGTCCGACTTCGACTCGGCGATCCGCGACAGCGCGTCGGGGTCGATGGCGAGGGCAAGCACCAAGGCCGCAGGCTGCGCCAGATCGGCGCAGCGCGCCGCCTGCAGGTGGCGAGTGCCGTGGCTGCCGTTCAGCTCCGTGGCCAGCACCAGCACGAACCCCTCCTCGCTTTGGCTGACGGCACCCCGCGCGACCAGGGGGCGCCCCGCCGGCGCGTCGCCGAGCAGTTTTAGGGTTTCCGCGAGCACCTGCTCCCGATCCGGACAGCCCGCCGGCGCGCTCCAACCCAGGGACACTCGGGCAGCGCCGGACTCCGCGGCGGCCCCGACGCTAGCCCAACCGACGGCGAGAGCCGCGGCCAGCAGACGTGACACAGGGCGGGCGCGCATATGCGCCCCTGAGCAGGATGCGTGCCGTCTCAGATCGCCGCGGATCCTGCGAAATCAGACGGGTCGGCCCCTTTGGCTCAGCCGCCGGCGTGGCACAGATCCGGAAAGAGCCGTCCGACGCTCAGCGCGTCAGCCCAATGGGCAGCTGCCAGCTCTGCAGCAGCTGCACGTAGTTGGCGCGTTCGTAGGCGCGGGGATCCGGGCAGTTGTCGAGGCTCATATTGCCCCGCATCACCGACAGGCTTTCGTATTCATGCTCTTGCAAGAACTCTGTCAGTTCGCGTTTCACGACGCGAAAATGGTCTGGACCGTTTTTCAATACCGCCGACACCATTTGCACCGAGTCGGCGCCTGCCATGATGGCTTTGACCGCGTCTTGGCCGCTGTGCACGCCGCCACTTGCTGCCAAAGAACCGCGCACCTTGCCGCGCAAGATCGCCAGCCAGCGCAGGCGCAGCAACAGATCTGCCGGCGTCGACAGTTCGATGTGCTGCTCGATCTCGAGCTCCACGACGTTGATGTTCGGTTGGTAGAAGCGATTGAACAGCACGAAGCCGTCCACCCCCGCGCCGTCCAAGCGCTTGGCAAAATGCGCAAAGGACGTGTGGTACGGCGACAGCTTGATCGCCACGGGCACCCGCGTGGCTTCCTTCACGGCCACGACCATGTCCAGGATCGTGCGCTCGATGCTCTCGGCGCTCTGATCGGGATCTGCCCCCAGTTGGTACACGTTGAGCTCCAGCGCGTCTGCGCCGGCCTCTTCCATCAGTTTGGCGTAGCGCAGCCAGCCGCGCGCCGTGGTGCCGTTCAACGAGGCGATCACCGGCACGTTCACGCGTTCTTTGATCTTGCGGATCTGCTCCAGATACTCCTCTGGGCCCAAGGAAAAGGCGTCGGGATCCGGCAGGTAGCTCTGCGCTTCTGCAAACGCGTCCGCGTGGGTTTCCATGCCGGAGAATGTCGCCATCTGTTCCGCGGCGAGCTGCTCTTCGAACAGCGACTTCATCACCACCGCCGAAGCTCCGGCCTCCACAGCGCGCTCCACCGCACTCACGTGGTTCACCAACGGCGATGCGCCCAGCACGATCGGGCTTTCGAGTTCGAGCCCAAGATACGTTGTCGTCAGGTCCACGTCAGTCCTCCTTGGGAACGCTGAGATGCGCCAGTTGTTCGTACAGCGCCACGCGCCGGGTGGCGTCGTGTTGCGCGCGATGCATCAGCATCTGAAAGCGATCACGGTCCATGCGCTCCACCATGCGGAAGCGTGTCTCCCCGCGCATGTATTCGGCCACCTTGGCCTTGGGCGCTCCGCTGTCGAGCTCGAGGGGCGGCAATCCCTTTTCGACGCGCCTTGGGTCGAAGCGGTACAGGGGCCACACGCCGGAGTCCACCGCAAGCTTCTGCTGCCGCGCGCCATGCACCAAGTCGTAGCCGTGGGCGATGCAGTGGCTGTAGGCGATGATCAGCGAGGGGCCGGGGTACGCTTCGGCGTCGATGAATGCGCGCAGCGTCTGTGCGTCCTTGGCGCCGAAAGCGACCCGCGCCACGTACACATGCCCGTAGTTCATGGCCGCCAGGCCGAGATCCTTTTTGGGCACGGCCTTGCCGGCGCTGGCGAATTTGGCCGCAGCGCCCAAGGGAGTGGCCTTGGATTGTTGACCGCCGGTGTTCGAATACACTTCGGTGTCGAGCACCAGGACGTTCACGTTCTTGTCCGAGGCCAAAATGTGGTCGAGCCCGCCAAAACCGATGTCGTAGGCCCAGCCGTCGCCGCCAACGATCCAGACGCTCTTCTCCACCAGGTAGTCCGCCAAGTGATGGAGCGCTTGGGCCTCGGGCTCGGCCCGTCCCCTGAGAGCGGTGCGCAAGGCTTCGACGCGCTGTCGTTGCGCTCGGATTTCCGCCGCGTCGTTGTTCGTAGACTCCAAAAGCGCGCTCACCAACTCCGCATCAAGACCGGGCGCAAGCTGTTCGAGCAGCCCGCGCGCGCGCTGCACTTGCGCGTCCACCGACAAGCGCATTCCGAAACCGAACTCGGCGTTGTCTTCAAATAGCGAGTTGGACCAAGCGGGACCGCGACCGTCGGCGTTGGTCGAATACGGCGTGGTGGGCAGGTTGCCGCCATAGATCGACGAGCAGCCCGTGGCGTTCGCGATCAGCAGCCGGTCACCGAACAGCTGGGTCAAGAGCTTGATGTACGGAGTTTCCCCGCAGCCGGAGCAGGCGCCGGAGGATTCGAATAGCGGCTGCAGTAGCTGCACGTGTTTCACGTCCGGCTTCAGCTTGTCCGTATCCACCTCGGGTAGCTGCAGGAAGAAATCGTAGCGCACTGCCTCGGCAACGCGCAGGGGCGCTTGGGGCATCATGTCGATGGCCTTGTGTCGAGGCGACGCCTTGTCCTTTGCGGGGCACACCGCCACGCACAGCCCGCAGCCGGTGCAGTCCTCGGGCGCGACCTGCAGGCTGTACATCTCGCCCTTGAGCTCGCCGGTTTTCCAAGGCGTCGATGCAAAGCCCTCCGGCGCCCCTTGCAGGGCCGCTTCCGGATACACCTTGGCGCGGATGGCCGCGTGGGGGCAGACCAGCGCGCACTTATTACACTGGATGCACAGCTTCGTATCCCAAACCGGGATCTCCGTTGCCAGGTTGCGTCGCTCCCAACGGCTCGTGCCGGTCGGCCAAGTGCCGTCCACCGGGAACGCGCTGACCGGAAGCAAGTCGCCTTTGCCCTCCATGATCACGCGGGTGACGCGTTGCATGAAGTCTGGCGCATTCTTGGGGATGGCCGGGGGCCGGGGCTTGCCGTTGGTTGCCTTGGGTACGTGAAAATGTGTAAGAGCCGCCAGCGTCGCGTCGACGGCCGCGAGGTTGCGCTGCACGATCTCGTCGCCTTTGCTGCCATAGGACTTCTTGATCGATTCTTTGATCAATTCCACCGCTTGCTCCCGAGGCAGCACGCCGGACAGAGCGAAGAAGCACACCTGCATCACGGTGTTGATGCGCCGTCCCAGACCCGCTTCTTGGGCCAGCTTAGTGGCGTCGATAAACCAGCAATCGAGACGCTTTTCCATGATGGCCCGCTGGGCCTCAAGGGGCAGGTGTTGCCACAGATTCGCCATTGAATGCGGGCTGTTGAGCAACAAAGTGGCGCCGTGGCGCGCACAGGCCAAGACGTCGAATTGCTCGAGCAGCGTGTCCAAATGACAGGCCACGAAGCCCGCGCGTTCGATCAAGTACGGGGAGGCAATCGGTTTCGGCCCAAATCGCAAATGCGAAACGGTGACCGCCCCGGACTTTTTCGAGTCGTAAACAAAGTAGCCTTGGGCATGCAGGTCGGTGTGCTCCCCAATGATCTTGATGGAGCTCTTGTTGGCGCCGACGGTGCCGTCGGAACCCAACCCCCAAAACACACCCTCGAACAAATCCGGATGCACCGGTTCGGCGTCACCTTCTTCGTCGATGGGCAGCGAAAGCTTGGTAACGTCATCCACGATCCCCACCGTGAAGCGTGACTTGGGCTTTTCGTGGCCTAGCTCTGTCAGTACCGCGCGCACCATTGCGGGCGTGAACTCTTTGCTCGACAGTCCGAAGCGACCGCCGACGATCTTGGGCATCGGCCTTCCGCTTTCTGCCAGGCATGCCAGCACATCCAGGAACAGCGGCTCGCCCAGGGAGCCGGGCTCCTTGGTGCGATCGAGCACTGCGATAGCTTTGACCGTTTCCGGCAAGACCGCGAGGAGATGCTGCGGGGAAAACGGACGGTACAGCCGCACGACGACCGCGCCCACGCGCACGCCTGCCTTGGCCTGCCGTTGCACCACCGTGCGCGCAGTCTCGGCGCCGGATCCCATCAGTACGATCACGCGCTCGGCTTCTGGATGCCCGAAGTAGTCGAAGGGCCGGTACTTTCGCCCTGTCACCTCGGCGAATTTGTCCATGCTGTTGACCACGGCTTCGGGACAAGCGTCGTAGAAGGGATTGCACGCCTCGCGTGCTTGAAAGAAGACGTCCGGGTTCTGCGCAGTTCCGCGTAGCACTGGGCGGTCCGGAGACAGCGCGCGGCTGCGGTGTGCTGCAATCGCGTCGGCGTCGATCATCTGACGCAGGTGCTCGTCGCTCAGGGGTTCGATCGTCGCGACTTCGTGAGAGGTGCGGAAGCCGTCAAAGAAGTGCAAGAACGGAACCCGCGAGGCAAAGGACGCCACTTGCGCGATACACGCCATGTCTTGAGCTTCTTGCACTGACGCTGAGGCCAACATGGCCATGCCAGTGCCGCGACACGCCATCACGTCGGAGTGATCGCCGAAGATGCTCAGGGCGTGGGTGGCGATCGTGCGCGCCGCCACGTGCAAACACATTGGAGTCAGTTCCCCAGCGATCTTGTACAGATTGGGGATCATCAGCAGCAGTCCCTGGGACGCCGTGAAGGTGGTGGTCAGCGAACCGGCTTGCAGCGCGCCATGCACCGCGCCGGCCGCTCCTCCCTCGCTCTGCATTTCGGCAACGCTGGGCACTTGGCCCCAGAGGTTCTTCTTTCCGTGCGCCGCCCAATCGTCCGCAAGCTCACCCATGGATGAGGCGGGGGTGATCGGATAGATGGCGATGACTTCGTTCAGCCGATAGGCGACCGAGGCGACGGCTTCGTTGCCGTCGAGCGTGACGCGACTCAATGCTCGCTTCCTTCCCAAACCGTGCCGAGAAAACCCGCGGCAGGAGCGGCCAGTGTGCACACGCCGGGCCAGGAACAGCCACCCGTTTTCCAGCGTGCAGCGTCGGTGCGGTGCGCGAAAATTGCGTTGCGCCCCATCAACTTCGCGCGGATTTTGCGCGCGCGTACGGACCACGCTCAGCCTCCTCAGGGTTGGTTTGGGTCGGTGCGCCAGGCCAAGCCTGGATGAGGAGGAAGTCATGTAGAGGAAA
>CALMUT010000267.1 GCA_937872925.1 uncultured Myxococcales bacterium
TCTGGCCGTAGCGGTGACCATCGCCCAAGAGCTGGGCATCGAGCGGAAGTTGATCGCCGAAGGCATCGAAGCCGCCACCTGGCCGGGCCGCAACGAACTACTGCACCGCGGAGGCCAGGAGCTGACCCTGCTGGACTGCGCGCACAACCCAGACGGCGCCGTCGCTTTGTCCCATGTGCTCGACCCCTCCATGTACGGCGAGGTTGAGTCCCGGCGTCAGGTCGCCTTGGTATTCGGCTCGCTGCAGCGCAAGAACTGGAAGGCCATGCTGCGGCGCCTAGAGCAAGCGGCCGCCCACCGGATCTTCGTGGCGCCACCGATTGAAGGCAAGGCTGTCGACCCCCATGAGATGGCGAAGCTCTTCAGCGGAGACGTGATGGATAGCGTCGAATCTGCCCTGAGCCTGGCCCGGGAGAAAGTGGGCACCCGGGGCTTGGTGGTCGTGACGGGCTCCTCGTTCCTGGTCGGCGCTGCACGCGCTCATCTGCTCGGTCTCGAATCCGACCCGCCGGTGGATTCCTGAAAGGATCCGAAAGTAACATGCCGTCTTTTGACGTCGTTTCCAAAGTCGACTGGTCCGAAGTCACGAACGCCATCGACCAGGCCCAGCGAGAGTTGGTGCAACGCTTCGACTTCAAAGGCACGGGTGCCGCCATCGAGCGCGCGGAGTCCACGATTGTGGTGCGCGCCAACGCGGACGACCGTGTGAAGGCCGCCTACGAGGTGCTGAAAGAGAAACTGATTCGGCGCAAAGTCAGCCTCAAACATATGGAGGCCAAAGACCCAGAAAAGGCCCCGGGAGGCACAGCACGCATGAACGTGTTGGTCAAAGAAGGCATCGACAAGGACAAGGCCCGAGAGCTGGTCAAGCTGGTCAAGGGTTCCAAACTCAAGGTCCAGGCGGCCATCGTCGAAGATAGCTTGCGCATCAGCGGCAAGAAGCGCGACGACCTTCAAGAAGCCATCGCGCTATTCAAAGAAAAAGAGAAGGACGTCGAACTCCAGTTCGTGAATTTCCGTGACTGACGAACGTAAACTATTCGGCACCGACGGCATCCGGGGCGAAGCAAACGTGCCGCCAATGACGCCGGAAATGGTGGTGCGCCTGGGGCGTGCCATCGCGATGGTGGCGCGCAGAGAGTCGGGCAATGCGCCCCGGGTTGTTGTGGGCAAGGACACGCGGCTTTCCGGCTACATGCTGGAAACGGCGCTGGCGGCTGGGATTTGCGCCATGGGCGGGCGAGTCATGCTGTGCGGACCGATGCCCACGCCCGCGGTGGCCAACCTGACCCAGAGCATGCGCGCGGACGCCGGTGTGGTGATCAGCGCGAGTCACAACCCCTACTACGACAACGGCATCAAGATTTTCGGGCCGGACGGCTTCAAATTGCCCGACGAGCGAGAGCTCGAAATCGAACGTTTGCTGAGCGACGACAAGGCGCTGTCGTCCGTGGGGCACACGGGCGCTCGGGTCGGCCGCGCGGAGCGCATCGACGACGCGACCGGACGCTACATCGTGTACGCCAAGTCGACCTTTCCAAAGGAACTCACCCTCGGCGGCCTGCGTATCGTTGTGGATGCCGCTCACGGCGCCGCCTACAAAGTAGCGCCCCTGGTCTTTGGAGAACTGGGTGCGGACGTCACTGCCCTGGGCGTGAGCCCCAACGGCCGCAACATCAACAAGGCCGCCGGGGCACTACATCCTGAAGGCGTCATCCGTGAAGTTGGCAAGCGCAAGGCCCACCTAGGCATCGCTCTGGACGGCGACGCCGACCGACTGATCGTCGTCGACGAAACCGGCGCGGTGGTGGATGGCGACGCGGTGATGGCGCTGTGTGCGTCGCGCATGATCGCCGACGATAAGTTGCAGAAGAACACCTTGGTCACCACCGTGATGAGCAATATGGGGCTGGATCACGCCCTGCAGCGCGCCGGCGGCAGACTCGAGCGCACCGCGGTGGGGGACCGCTACGTGGTCGAGTGCATGCGTAGCAAGGGGTATTGCTTCGGCGGCGAGCAAAGCGGACACCTCATCTTCCTAGATCACGCCACAACGGGCGACGGCGTGGTGGCTGCCTTGCAAGTGCTCGCCATCCTCGCCCGGGAGCAGAAACCCTTGTCCGAGCTGAAACAGCTGTTCCAGCCCGTGCCGCAGTTACTCGAGAGCATTCGACTGCCGGCACGTCGCCCCTTGGAGCAGATGGCGCGTCTACAAGGCGAGATCCGAGCCGCCGAGGGCAGCCTGGGCGACAGCGGCCGCGTGTTAGTGCGCTGGAGCGGAACCGAACCCAAGTTGCGAGTGATGGTCGAAGGACCCGACGAAGCCGCCCTACGCACCTTCGTAGAGCAGATGACGGCCGCCGCGCGGGAAGACCTAGGCGTCCCGGCGTGAGTGAAGCAGCGCCCGAAGCCGCCATCATCGAGGCCGACCGCGTCACGCGGGTTTTCGGCAGCGGGAAGGCGGAATTCACCGCAGTGCGCTCAGTTTCGCTTTCGGTCCGTTCCGGGGAGGTCGTGCTGATCTTCGGCCCCAGCGGCTGCGGTAAAAGCACGTTGCTCTCGCTGCTTGGAGGCTTGGACCGACAGTACACCGGTTCGCTGAAAGTGTTCGGCCAAGAGCTGTCGGCGCTCTCGGACCGAGCGCTTTCGGATTTGCGTGCAGCTCGGATCGGCTTCGTCTTTCAGGCCTTTCATCTCCTGCCCCATCTGACGGTCTTGGACAACGTCACCGCGCCCGCGCTCTTTGCTCCGGAGGATCCCGAAGCACTCTCGAAACGCGGCGTTGAGTTGCTGGAGCGGGTGGGCCTTTCGGACAAGTCCGGCGCGTATCCTGGGGAGCTTTCCGGCGGGCAGCGTCAGCGCGTGGCGATTGCCCGAGCGCTCTTGCGGGAGCCGGATTTGCTGCTCTGCGATGAACCCACAGGAAACCTAGATCGCGAAACGGGCGAACAGATCATCGAGCTCTTCGCGGAGATCCACAAAGAGCTCTCCACCACGCTTCTCATCGTCACCCACGAAGACCGCTTGGAGCGCATCGCGCACCGCACTCTGGCCATGGTGGACGGCGTCGTGCAGAGCGACGAAGGAGCGTCGGCAGCGTGAGAACCGCATCGCTGCTCTTGATGGTGCGACGGGAACTCGCACGCACGCGCGGCCCGCTGTTTTCTGCGGGTTTTGGCATCGCGGTGGGGGTCGGAGCCCTCGTATTTTTCCTGTCCCTCGGACTCGGCGCACGCAAAGTCTTGCTGGGCGAGGTCTTTCCCATCAATCAAGTCGAACTCGAACCGCAGAAGACGTCCGCGGGACTGCTCTCGCTTCTGGGCGGCCCGCACGAACCCGCCAGTATCGACGCCGAAACCGTCGCTGCGCTGCGCGCCATCGACGGAGTCACGGAGGTGTATCCAAAGCTACGCTTTCGCTTTCCCAGCATGGCCCGAGGCGGCAAAGAAATCCTGGGGCGCGAAATCGGCACCCACGAAATGGTCGGCGACGGCATTGATCCTGAGTTGCTGAGCGGTGACGTCGACGCGCAGTTGTTCGCAGACCCGCTGAAGGCAGACGCCAAAGTCTGCCGCGTAAACGAGGATTGCCCCGAAGCCCAATACTGTGAGCTTCCGAGCGAGGCCGAACAGGGCAAGTGTTCTGCGCCCGTGCCCGCCGTGGTCAGCCGCTATTTGGTGGAGCTATTCGATCATGCCGTCGCACCGGCTCACGGCTTGCCGCCGGTCGCGGAAACTCTGGTCACGCGCGCGCAGGGCGTCGTATTCGACATGACCTTAGGCAACAGCCTGCTGGGCGTCGCCCGCCAAGGCAAGGAGCGCAAAGTGAAGATCCGAGTGGTCGGCATTTCCAGCAAGGCCATTGACTTGGGGGTGACCCTGCCCGCTCCGGTGGTCCGTCGCTGGAATCGTGAATACGCCGGTCACAAGGCAGCCGACACCTACTCCAGCCTGGTTGTGCGGGTCGAAGATGCCTCCGCGACAGCCCACGTGATCACCGCCGCCCAGAACTACTCCCTTTCTCCGCGAGACACCCGAGCGCGCGACGTTAGCGTGTTGATCAGCAGCGTACTGGCGATCCTACTGCTTGTCTCAGGGGTGATCCTGCTCGTGGCGGCCCTCAACATCACGCATACCTTCCGCGTGCTCGTCACCGAACGCGCTCACGAAATCGGACTGTACCGCGCCCTGGGCGCCACCCGCGGTGACATGCGCCGTTGGCTGCTCAGCATGGCCGCCGTCGTTGGCATTGCCGCAGGGGCCGTGGGCTGCGTCGTGGCCCGGGGCGCCGCCTGGATCGCGGATTGGCGCGGACGCGTGGACTTGCCAGACTTCCCGTTCAAACCCGACTCATTCTTCGTTTTCCCGCCCTGGCTCTTCGCCGTGGGCGTGGCCTTCGCCGCGATCTTCGCCGTGCTGGGCGCCGTGGGCCCCGCCATCCGCGCCGCCCATACCGACCCAGCCCGCACCCTCGGCCGCGACCGCTGAGCCGGTCTGGGAATGTGCAGCGTTACAGCGGCGCTTCGAAAGGCTTGGGCGCTTTGCACGAGTCAACGATGGGCATACCCGCGTTCGGCAATGTGACCGGGTACTGTTTCCAGTAGTTCGAGCGATAGCTGTCGCTCCAGTCTTTGAGCGGGTCTTTTGTGTCTAACATCCCGAGCGCGTCAAAGATGCGGAGCACCGCCAGCTCCCGGCACCAGTTACAGAAGTCACCTTGGCGCAGCGAGACGCCGCCGCCGGGGTTACACGAGTCACTGTTGCCGTGCGTGCCGTTCATCAAGCAGCGATATTCCGGACGCCACGCGCCTTCCCAGCAGCCGTAGCTGCCCTGATACGCGCCGATGAGTCCCGGTGTGGATTGGATGCCGGCGCCGTCGAGCAAATGGGCCCAGGGCAGATCGCTGGCCTGGTTGCTGTAGGAGTAATTGCCAATGTTGGAGATCGAGTAGTTCGTCGGGTTGTAGCCCGCGTACTTCGACGCGTTCAGGCAACCGTCGTCGAACTGGTCGTCTCGGTATTCGTCTTTGAGCTGAGAGAGCGCATGACCCAGTTCGTGCATGCGGTTTTGCGCCACCGCTACTTTGACAGCCACCGTCGAGTCGCTCGGGTCCTGCGGCGTCCGGGTCCAGCCCGAAAAGCCGTCGCAGGCCTTGGTTGGGTCGGAAAGGTTGCTGCAGGTCGGCTTGAGCACGAGCACGACGCCCACGACCTGCTGCAGCACGGAGCCTTGTTTGTGCTGGCGATTGACCGGAACGTAGGAGAGTCCTTGGAAGAACGCCTTGCCCATGTCAACCAGATCCGGCGCTGTGGGGAACGCGACGCCGCTGCCATTGGACGTCAACGCCATGCCGAACGCCGTGTCGCTGCCGCCCACTGCGACGTGCTCCTTCGACGGCAAGCGCACGGTCCAGACGTTGAAGGCTTCGCGGTATTCCTTGTACGGGCTGAGGCTCAGAAATTCCTTCAGCCACAGCGCTGCGTCTTGCTCGAAGCGCACAAGCTCGTCGGCCTTGTAGCCCTCTGGCATGATGACGATGTCGATCTTGCCGCCCAAGCAACTCGCTGGAGAAGCGATTGGCACTGGGGTCGTGGACGGGTGGTCCTTCGGCGTATCGATCATGCCGGAGCCCTGATGGATCAGTTTCGCAATGCTGGGGTCTTCGACATTCGCGTGCTTGCAGGGATCGACCGATGGGCTGCCCGCCGTGCCTCCCGCGCCGCTCAGGCCACCGGCTACCCCTGCAGCTCCGCCGCTGGCGGCCGCGCTTCCTCCAGAGCCGCCGCTCGCGCCGCTCGCGCCGCCAGTTCCTCCGCTCGTGACTCCGCTCGTGCCGCCGCTGGCGGAGTCGTCGCCGCTGCAGCCCCACATCGCGACCGCGAAGACGGCCACGGACACGCTGCGGATAGGCAGAACGTTCATCGTACGTCGAACGATACCTCGGATGGCGCCGCGGGGCGTGTCACAGGGCTTCGGAAAACGCGGCCGAGTGACTGGCAATGCGCCTTGACGCGCTTCACTCGATTGGCGGCATCGGTGATCCGACTCCCCAGCCTCGGGTGAAAGCCTGGGGATCGAGGCGCTTGGCGGTGGCCGAGGCGACGCCGACTCCGTACTTTGCTGGGTAGGCTTTCGCCTCGGAAGGATCCCATGCACCACGACCACGACCCGCCCGCGAACTCGAAGCACCCCCGTCGTTTTCGTTTCCCCTTCGCAGCGTTGGCAATCTTCGGTTTGTTCGCCGCTAGCGGCGCCATGGAAGGCTGCTCCGGATCCAACTCCAACGCAGCGAAGAAGAACGACCCGGACGCCGGCGACTCGGGATCCGTTGGATCTGGCGCAAACGGTGGCGGTGGCACGGGCGGCAACGCAGGCGCAAGCGGCAACGCAGGCGCAGGCGGCAACGCAGGCGCAGGCGGCAACGCAGGCGCAGGCGGCACTGCCGGTGCGGCTGGCTACGCAGGCGCAGGTGGCACTGCCGGTGCGGCTGGCTACGCCGGCGCGGCGGGGGCCCGCGGCGCAGCGGGGGCCCGCCGGGCGGGGGGCGCCCGCGGGGC
>CALMUT010000268.1 GCA_937872925.1 uncultured Myxococcales bacterium
CCCACCCGCACGCCCGCTCCCGCTCTCACGCCCACGCCCGCTCCCGCTCTCGCGCCCGCCCGCGCTCGCGCCCGCGCACGCGCCCGTCACTCCCGCCCCCACGCCCACAACCTAAAACGCAGGTCCGCTTTCGCCCGCCGCTTGTCGATTGCGCTGCCCAGACTTCAAATCCCACACCAATGCCTGGTGTCCCTGTGCGCCGGCGAAGCGCAATCCGAACCATTGCGCCCGCGGGCTGATCGTCGGGCGGCCGTCGGCGCGGAACTTGGCGAAGCTGATGCGGTACGCGCTGCGCCACGGGCTCGTGTAGGGGAAGTACGTCCGCTCGATGGCTCCGGGGCGCTTGATGGGCTCAATGGACGTGGGTGCGCTCTCGCTGCCCTGGTCGTCGATGAGTCGCACGATCCACGCTGGATCGTCTGCGGTCAGGTCGTTCCATTTGTGGCGTTGGGCATACAGCGCAACGTAGAACTCGTGGCTCTGACGGCTCTCGGAAAGGGAGCGTTGTAGGAGTGCGCCGCGTTGGTCCACGGTCAGGCGGTAGTCTTCGGCGTAGCGAACGACGTAGGCCCAGCGGAAGTCCCAGGACTCGTAGGTCGCCGTCACGCCCAGCACGTTGTCCAAGTTGCTCGGCACAATGAGGTCGGCACTGCGCGTCCAGCGCTCGAGCACCAGTTCGTAGTCCGTGGGTGCGTATTCGCGCGGTCCCTCGTTCAGTTGGACGGCGGGCATGCCGCAGGCGGCGAGAGCCGAGCTGACCAAGACGAGGGCGAGGGCGCGACGCCACATGCCGCAAGCGTATCGCGCGGCCTGGTGTTCGGGCCAGCTCACGGCGGAATTTGACTCAAGATACCGGCTTCAAGGGCTTTCCGGGCTACGGCATGGGTGTTCTTGTGGCCCGGGCGCACCGCATGCACGGCGCCGCGGGGCGGGCCGCCGTAGAGGTATAGGTCGCCCAACAGGTCGAGCAGCTTGTGGCGTGCGAGCTCGTTTTCGGTGGCCGGGCGACTGGGTGGGATCGCTTGGCCCGCGTCGTCAAGCACCAAGACGGTGTGCGGATCGACGCCTTTGGCGAGTCCGCTGGCGTGAAGCGCAGCGGCATCCCGGGCGAAGCCGAAAGTTCGAGACGGAGCGATCTGCTCCAGAAAGCAGCGCTCGGAGCCGTCGAAGGTCGCGTGTTGTGCTCCGACACCCTGGAAGTCCACCTGCACCTGAAGTCGACATTCGTCTCCCGGGTGGAAGGTGTAGCTAGAGTCTCCTTCGGAAAGCTCGGCATGCTCACGCACCCAAAGCGATGGCGGTGTGGGTCTCGGTTCTAGGGCGCGCGCTGCCATGGCAAGCTCGAAGGCGGCGCCGTCCAGCAGCGGGATTTCGCCGCCGCGCACTTCGATCACGATGCCTTGGCGCACTTGGAGACCAGCGAGGGCCGCGAACAAATGCTCCACCAGTTCGACTTCGTATTCCTCGAAGCGCACACGGACGCCACGCTCCAGGCGTACGGGAATGAGCTGATGAATCATCACGTCCCGGGTTCCATCGACGAAGCGAACCGGGCCGACCCCGCGGGAGAGACGCACAGCGCAGCGCTTGCCTCCGTGTAGCCCCCGGCCAACGAGTTCTACGCTGTCCATGGGCAAGGCGGGACTACTTGCCGCGAATGTCGAAGACACTGATGACTGCGATCAGCGCTAACAACATGAGCAGACCGACGGCGTGCACATGGGCTTCGATGCGGGCGTTGGGGCGACGTCTGGTGACGGCTTCGTAACCCAAGAACATGAGTCGCCCACCGTCCAGGGCGGGGAACGGCAATAGATTGAATCCCCCGAGATACGCGCTCAAAAGCCCCAATAAATACAAGTAGTCTGCGGGGCCGCGTTCGGCCGCGCGACTGGTTTCCTTCACGATGCCCACTGGCCCGGTGACTTCTGGGCGTTCTTTTCCGGTGATGATGCGGCCAAGCCCGATCACCAATGCGCGCACGACCTTGGCGGGATGCAGGACGGACTCTACGGCCGCTTCTTTGAAGTCGAGGGCGGGCACCATGCTGGTCGGGCGTACGCCAATTTGTCCCTGGCCGTTCTTGGCTTTTGGTTCCGGCGTGATGGTGAAGGATTGCTCTTTGCCGTCGCGCTTGATCACCACGGGAATGGGCACCTTGGCCTTCGGCAAGACGGCGTCCGGGATGTCGTCCCATCCCTTGATGGGCCTGCCGTCAATGCTGACGACCTTGTCGCCGTCCTTGAGCCCGGCGGCTTCGGCCGCGCCGCCTTCCATGATCTGGACAGTGGTCGTGTCGCCACCGATGGTGAAGGCGGCAAGGAACAGCACTGACGCGAATAGGTAGTTCGCAAGGGGGCCAGCGAAGATGGCGGAAATGCGGCCGATCAGGCTGGCGTTTGCGTAGCTGCCCTTGTCTTCGGGATCGATCTCTTCGTAGGGGTTCATCCCCGCGATCTGCACGTAGGCCAGGAACGGGATCAGCGCGAGCTGGTAGACCGTTTCGCTGCCCTTGGGTTGGTAGCGCCATAGCGCCGGTCCGAAACCGATGCTGAAGCGGATAACCCGCATGCCAAACGCGCGCGCTGCCAGTAGGTGTCCACCCTCATGGATCACCATCAGCAGGGCTAGGCCGAGGATGCCGATGAGAATACTCACCTTGACTCTTGTATAGCCTCAAGGCAGCCAGATCGCCACGGCCTCTGGCTCTGGCTTCGGCGAAATCCCAAGAAAAGCCGGCTTGGCTTGGCTGGCTTTGTTGGCCTGGGGATTCGGATCACAAGAAGAAGGACACGCCGACGGAGAAGGTCGGATGGCCGATGCGCATGGTGAGGGAAATGGCGTCGTTGAAGTGAAAGCGACCGCCCGCGTAGAAAAC
This sequence comes from uncultured Myxococcales bacterium, assembly GCA_937872925.1. Lineage (GTDB taxonomy): Bacteria > Myxococcota_A > Polyangia > Polyangiales > Polyangiaceae > JACKEA01. The sequence goes on from CALMUT010000268.1 coordinate 2,879, forward strand.
GATTGGATCGAAATCGAAGTCGTCGTCGTTGTGGCGGTCACGGATGTTCAGGGAAATGCCGGGCTCGCCGAATACCGACCAATTGCGAGTTAGCCAGAAATTCCACTGCATCACGACGGGGAAGATGATGCGGTCGTGGTCGTGGCAGTTGCGATTGTTTCCGTTCCCGGTGCAGTGATCGCCATAAAAAAGCCAATCCATGCCAAAGCCGATGCCGACGGTGTTGTTGATGGTCTTGACGAAACCGTTGTCGACGAGCTCGATGGTGCCCCGAAAGCCGGGCCCGAAACCGTCGTCGTTTCCATCCACAGGGCCGTCGAGGAAGCCGAAAGCGAGATGCGGTTCCGCCTCAAAAACGTAGTTTGGATGGGCTCCGGGTCGCTTGATCACACTTTGATCCGCCTGGGCGGGGACACTGATGGAGAGCAGAGCCAGGGCGCTTGAGAACGCGAACACGGACAGAGCGGGGCGGAAGGCGTTCATGGGGGCAGTATATTCCTCAGTTTCGGCAACGAAACACCCCCTAGGGGGTGACCCATCGGTTCGTGGGGGCTGCGCTGCGGTTTTTTCACGCCAGGCCGTTCACAGCACGAAGGAAACGCCGACGGATATCGCCGGGTATCCGACGCGCAGGGTCAATGCCAGCAAGTTGCTGAAGTGGTAGCGCCCACCGGCGTACAGGGCCGGGCGGGCTCCCGCAGCGCTGCCGAGATAGAAGCCGCCACCGGGTTCTCCGAATACCGACCAGCTGTCCGTCAGCCAGAAGTTCCACTGCATCACGATGGGAACCCAGATCGAGGTCTTGCCTGATTCGAAACACAGGCAATCTGCGCCGAAGCCCAGTCCAACGGTGTTGTTGATGGTTTTGATGAAGCCGTTGTCCACCAATTCAACGGTGCCTCGGAAGCCGGGGCCAAAACCCTTGTCCGCGCGGGCGCCCGGGGGGTCGAAACCGAACATGAAGTGCGGTTCGGCCTCAAAGCTGTAGTCCGGGTGGCGCCCCGGGAACTTGATCAGCGACTCCGCCGACGCGGGAGCAGCGGCCAGCGAGACGAAAAGCAGCGTCAGCGAGACAGAAATGATGCGCGCCATTTTTTGGGAAGACCCCACGGCGGTTGTACCACGCACGGGTATTTGCGTATCCAGCCGCGTCAATCCTTCGGGATTTTCGTGGATTGTCACTATTGCCCGAGCTTTGGGGCGCTGCTACGGTCCGCGCCCGCTTCCCGGAGGTCGACGCCACTCGGCGTTCCCACTCCTAAAAATCCGACCCAACACGACTCGTCGCAGCGCGACGATGAGGTAACCGCAATGACGCAACCGATCCCCCCTGGCCAAAACGCGACCCAAGCCAACCTCCAGCTCAGCGGAGGCGCTGCCATTGTCGCGCCTGTTTCGGCGTTCCCCGGCGGTGTGCCAGGCAATGCCTTGGTGGTGCTGCCCTTGACGAAGCCCGACGACGCCCTGGCGGACGCCATGAAGAAGGGGCCCGTGGCCATTGAGCTCGAAAACATGTGGAAGCTGCTTGGCTTCAACGGCCCGGCGGTGCAGGTGCAAGACGCGGACGGTCGCCCGATCGCAATCGGTCTGGATGATCTCTTGGCAGGCTTGGAGAAGCACTGGCAAGAGTCCAAGGAGGACCTGAACCGCGGGCGCCTCTACGCTCAGGAACTCATGAAGTACGGTCGCTTCGAGCGCGCGGAAAAGGTCATGGCGAAGGTCGTCGCGGGTGGTGGTACCGGCGAAGACTGGCTTGGTCTTGGCGTGGCGCAGCTGCAACAAGAGAAGTGGGAAAAAGCCGAAGGCACGCTACGTGGGGCGCAGAACCTCTTGGCGGACAACCCCTTCCCATCACTTCACGTTGCCAAGGCACTCAAGGGCAAGGGCGACACGGCCGGCGAGCGCGAGGCAATCGATCGCGCGCTTAGCATCGACGGCAACTGCGTGGACGCATGGGCGTACCTGTATTCGTCGACCCGGGAGTCTTCCGACGAAGAAAAGGCGATCAAGACCGTGGTGGAGCTGGCCGACGCCGAAGCCCACAAACGCTCTGCCGCGCCCTATATTGCGCTGCAGGGATTCTACTCTGGGGAAGAGGAGACCCGGGCCAAGGCCGTCGAGTACGCAAAGAAGGCCGTGGAGCGGAACTCCGCAGACCCCCTCGCGTTGATTTGCCTGTCGGCTTTGTATGGTCAGCTGGGCGACTTGCCGTCCGTGATCAAGCTACTGCAGCCCCATGAGGCAAAGATGGCGCAGGACGTGCGCCTGGCGAACAACTATTTCGAGGCGCTGTTCCAGTCCAAGGAAATCGAGAAGGTAACCAAGCTGCTCAACGCCCTTGCTGGCTCCCAGAACCGCGAAGTGAAGCAGTTCGCCATCGAGCGTAGCCGCGCGGTTGCGCAGTTCCTGCAGTCCCAGCAAGCGCAGCTAGCCGGCGCGGCCAGCTAGCGCGCAGCCGGACCTGCCGGGCCGCAGGTTAGTTGGCCTAAGCGGCTCCACTCCGATGGAATTTCGTTGTGGAGCCGAACTGCGTCATCGCTGGGAAGTACCGGGTCATTCGTCCGCTTGGGGAAGGCGGTATGGCCGAAGTATGGGCTGCTCAGAACTTGCTTACGGATCGGCAGTTCGCCATCAAGCTTGTGCTGCCATCTTTGGCGGCTCGCCCGGACATCGTCGAGCGTTTTCTGCAGGAAGCCCGCGCCACCGGTCGACTGAAACACCCCGCCATCGTGGATGTTTTCGACGTCGGGCGGGCCGAAGACGGTCGCCCGTTCATGGTCATGGAGCTGCTTCGGGGGTGCACCCTCGATCAACACATCCGCAGCGTGGGAACCTTGGATCCACTCACCGCGAGTGTGCTCATGGGTCGCGTGGCGCGCGCGCTGGTGGTCGCGCACCGCGCCGGAGTGGTGCATCGCGATCTATCCTCCGCGAACATTTTCTTGGCAGCTTCTCGGGACGGTAAGCCCTGGCCCAAGATCTTGGACTTCGGCGTCAGCAAGCTGATGCGCCCGCGGGACCGCCGCGTACGTACAGACAGCGGCAGCGTGATGGGCTCTCCGGACTACATGAGTCCCGAGCAGGCACAAGGTTCCGATGCGGTCGACGCGCGGACGGACGTATGGGCCCTCGGGGTATTGCTGTACGAAAGCCTCACCGGTCGGACGCCCTTTGTGGGTCGCAACTACAACGCACTGATGCTTGCCATCATGACGGTGCCTCATTGCCCCGTGCGCCAGCTGCGCCCGGATGTGCCAGAGGCGCTCTGCGATCTGATCGAGAGTTGCCTGATCAAAGACCCGTCGGCGCGACTGGCATCCGCCCTGGCTGCGGCAACGACCCTGGAAGCGATCGCGCATGTGTTGGCCGCGGGCCGTGACGCTCCTGGACCCCGGCGCCGGGCGGCGGACCGCCTGCCATTGCCTTCCCAGCGCGCGCCTGACGCTCAGGTGCCCGCGCATGTGTTTTCGCCGACAGTGCGCGCGTTTCGACGGATGCGGAGTCAGCGTGGCAGCGGCAGCGTCGCGATCGCTGCCCTCAGTACGCTTCTGGGGGTCGGCATGGGTAGCGCATGGTCCGGGGCTTCCCGGGTGGCTCCTGAACTCCGCGCCGGCATTGCCCCTGCGTCCCTTCCCGCCGTGCGCCTTTCATCGCGACCCGCGGCACCACCGCCAACTCGGGTCGCAGAGACGGATCTAGTCCGCGCGGCCGCACAGGGTCTTGGTTTGGATCCGCGGCTTTCTGGCCGAAAGTGACGATCGTCGCCGGCGCGATGATTTGACAGCGCCGCCCGGCGCGCTTCATGATCCCGGTCATGAAGCGATCTCTTTCCGCGCTGTTCGTAGGCGGCTTGTGCTGGAGCTTGGCGAGCGTCGGGCTCGTCGCCTGTGGGGGCGACGATGACTCCAAATCGAGCACCGGGGGAACCGGGGGAACCGGGGGCGCGACGGGGGGTCAGGGCGGCGCCACCGGCGGAGCAGGCGGTCAAGGCGGCACTGCGGGCAGCGCCGGTCAGGGAGGCAGTGCCGGGGGGACGCCCTGCGACGCCTATTGCGACGCGGTGCAAACCAACTGCGCCGGCGCGAATGCCCAATTCCCGAGCAAGGCCGCCTGCGTGAAAGCATGCGCCTTCATCCCCGAAGGCGCCCCGAGTGACCAGTCCGGCAACTCATTGGCGTGTCGGACTTATCATGCGGGCGCTGCAGCAACGGACGCCACCCAGCACTGCCCCCACGCCGGTCCTTCCGGTGCGGGTGTCTGCGGAACCCCGTGCGAGGGTTACTGCAATCTGATGATCGGCGTCTGCACTACTGAATTCACGGACTACTCGGAATGCACGACGAAGTGTGACGCATTCACTGGCAAGGACGCTACGGACTACAACACTAGTTTCGTCTCCGGAGATTCACTGAACTGTCGTATCTACCATGCGACGGTTGCGGCTTCGGATCCTAGCGGTGGCACCGACACGCTTCATTGCCCCCATGCTGGTGTGACCCCAACCGATCAGTGCCTCTAGTGTCGCGAGCTCTTTTGGTTGCAGCATGTGCGTTCGCATTTGCATGCAGCGAACATGACCCAGAGCTCGAGCGCGTCGGCGGGACGCCGGGCGTCGGCGGTGCAGCGGCGGACTCCGGGGCTGCAGGTGCCGGGGGCAGCGCGGGAAATGCTGGCAGCGATGGCGGCTGCGGGGCGCCGTCCGCGAAGAACCCGACGTTCCCCTGCGAAGTGGAGGCTGTGCTGAAGGCAAAGTGCCAACGCTGCCACGACGATCCGCAAAAGAATGGCGCACCGTTTCCCCTGCTCGTGTGGAGCGACACCCAGACCGACTACTTTGGTAAGCCCGTCTACGAGCGCATGTTCTCCGTCGTCTCTAGCGACTTCATGCCCTTCGTTTCGCTGCCTCTAAACCCACCCGTGGAGCCGCTCACCGCGGCTGAGAAAGAGACCCTGCTCGACTGGCTCGTCTGCGCGACCCCCGAAGATGGCGCGGTTTGTCCGTGATTTCCCCTGCTCGGGCATTGTGTGTCCGACCGCACATTGACATCTGAACAACCGCGCAGTATCAACACGACATCCCGGGGCGCTCGAGACTGGAATCGAGGCCCAGCACATGCACTCATCCAGAGTGCGTCGGGGCGGGTGTGTCGCCGAAACAAGGAAGCGGAGCGGAAGATGGACGACAAGCAGAAGAGCAAGGCCCTTGAGGTTGCAATCGCGAGCGTGGAGAAAGAGTTCGGACGCGGGGCCATTATGCGTCTGAAAGACGGGGAAAAGATCGGTGCGGACATCCCTGTGGTGCCCACTGGCTCCCTCGGTCTCGACGTCGCTCTCGGCATCGGCGGCTATCCCCGTGGACGCATCGTTGAAATCTATGGCCCGGAGTCCAGCGGCAAAACAACGCTGACGCTACACGCCATCGCTAGCGTGCAACGCCAAGGCGGCGTGGCCGCATTCATCGACGCCGAGCACGCGTTGGACATCAACTACGCCAAGAAGCTCGGCGTAAAAACCGACGAGTTGCTCATCAGCCAGCCGGACTACGGCGAGCAAGCATTGGAAATCGGTGACATGTTGGTGCGCTCGGGTGCCGTCGATCTGATCGTCGTCGATTCCGTCGCCGCCCTAGTACCGAAAGCCGAAATCGAAGGCGACATGGGGGATTCTCACGTCGGGTTGCAAGCACGATTGATGAGCCAAGCCTTGCGCAAGCTCACAGGCACGGTTTCGCGCTCGCAATGCATGTTCTTCTTCACCAACCAAATCCGCATGAAGATCGGCGTGATGTTTGGCAGCCCGGAAACGACGTCCGGTGGCAATGCGCTTAAGTTCTACGCTTCAGTGCGGTTGGATGTGCGTCGAATCGGCGCGATCAAAGAGGCCTCCGCCGGCAAAGACATGACTGTGGTGGGTAATCGGACTCGCGTGAAGGTCGTGAAGAACAAGATGGCGCCTCCATTTCGTGAGGCAGAGTTCGATATTCTGTATGGCTATGGAGTGTCGCGTTCAGGCGAAGTACTCGACATGGCTGCAGATTTGAACGTCGTACAGAAGAGTGGTGCTTGGTACTCCCTGGATGGCGAGCGCATTGGGCAGGGACGCGACAACGCCCGTACGCATCTGGAGCAGCACCCGGAGTTGCTCAACGCAATCGAGCAAAAGGTCTTGGCTCACCACGGGATTTTGCGCGGGGCGCCAACCGGCGACCAGGCGAAGAGCAAAGAGGCGTCCAGCGACGACAAATCGGAGGACCAGCCGGACGACAACAAATCCGGCCCGTCCAAGAGCAGCAACGGCTCGAGCAAGCGCGGTCAAGCGCGCGCGTAGCGCCTGCGGCCCCGGATTTCTCAAAGACCTACGACACCGCGGGCGGAGCGGCGGCGGCCTGCCGCTCCGCCTGACGGCATCTGCCCCTGTGGATAAGCTCTGGGCAAGCTGTGGTTTGGTGGCCGTGAAGCTGGGGACACCTGCGCGGACTTTTCGCCCCGAAATCCACCCCTCGGGGGCAGAATTCTGAGCTAAGGCGGGCACTTAGGAGAGTTTCGAAAGCGCTTCGAGGACTGATGGCTATCTGTATGGAATCATTGGAATTTATAGAGCGTTCTTGACGCGATCCAGGCCGTCCCTTACCCCAAATTTAGAGCCTGTGAATCGCGACGTCAGCTTCCCCTGGATTGCGCCCAAGGGACTCCATTCCCGACGTCGAGGCACGCCTTCGGGGCAGGCGCCGCGCATGGCCGCCGCGGCGGTGCGCATCCCGCAGCCGAAGGCCTTGCAGCTACCCCTCAGCTTTGTGGGTGGCCCGCAGATCTTCATCCACGAAGGCGCCCGCCAGGCCTTGGAGCGCCGACTCGAAGCGGCACATGGCGGGGTCGTTCAGCTCGCGGTCACCGACAACCGGCGCCGCATGGTCACGCGCACCCGAGACCGCGGGCGGCTGCGTGTGCGGCTACATATGATGTTCCTGGACGCTCCAGAGCGGGTCGTCGACGCGCTTGTGCGCTACATCGTGCGGGAGGATCCAGACGCTTCGAGCGTCGTCGGGGAGTTCATCGACAAGAATCTGCATCGCATTCGCGGCGTGCGCCCAGTCAGTCGCGTGCGCACCCGTGGGCGCGTGCACGACCTGGAAGCCATCTTCACCGACGTGAACGAACGCTACTTTCGCGGCGCCGCATCCGACGCGCTGATCACTTGGGGGCGCCGCACGAGTCCGCGCCAGGGGCGTGCTCGACGCAGCATCAAACTCGGCAGCTATAGTGCGCGCGAAAAACTGATTCGTGTGCACCCCTGTCTCGATCGCGAGTGGGTGCCTCGCTACTTCGTTGCTTACATCGTGTATCACGAATTGTTGCACCATCTCATTCCGGCGATCGTGGTGGGCGGTCGTACCTTGTTGCACACCACGGAGTTTCAGGAGCGCGAGCAGCACTTCGCGTACTACCAGCGCGCGCTAGACTGGGAGCAGAAGCACATCCACCGGCTGCTGCGCACGCGCTAAAACGGCGGCCACCGCCGATCGCCGCCGCGGCATCGCCGAATCCGTCGCGACGCTGTCAGATTTCCAGGGCGAGCCCTAGCGTCCAGCTGTTGGAACCGACCTGCATTTGGTCGCCGGCCCCGAAGCCGTCCAGGTTGGCTACGGTCCATTCGAAGAAGAAATAGGTGTTGTTGACGCCGACGGCGTTGTCCATTTCGACTGCGCTTGTGCGATCCAGGACGTCCAACAAGAACATGCCGCCGAGGGCGTAGTGCAGTCCATAAGAAGCGCCGCGGCCCTTCACGCCGGCGTCATCTACGGACCCATCGCTGCCGTCCCCGGTCCACCACATGGCGTAGCCGAGTCCGAGCTTGGCGTAGGGCACCAAGGGGATGGAGAACTGCTTCGCGAACACATCCGCGCGCAGCACGCCCACCACGTACATGGGCATGATCTCTAGGGTGGTCTCTTGGGCGGCCCGTCCGGTTCCGTCTGACAGGAAAGCGTCGGCGGAAAAACTAGTGTACGCCCAGCCGACGCCGGGCCCCAGGGTGCCAAGGCTTGGGATCCGAAGCGCTTGCCAGTCTACCTCGAAACCAATGGAGTAGCGCGAGTCGTTGCCAAAGGTGGACTGGAACGGTGTGGCACCGGAGAACTCATCGTCGATGCCGGGTTGGTAGCGACCGAAGCGGGCTTCGAAGGCCGCGTTCTGGGGCGACTCATAGCCGTAGCGCCGCTCCATTCCGCCGTAGGAGCCGAACTCATCTGTGCCCTGGGCGAAGGTGACGCTGGAAGCAGAGAGCACCGCGGCGAAAACGCCAAGACGAAGGCGCTTCATCGACGCCTCCAGCGCCGAAATGAAAGGCCAAGTCCTGCCAATGCGAGCAGCCCAAGCAGGCCGAAATTCCGCGTTCGGCTGATGCCGCAGTAGCCGCCGCCTCCTTTGCCCCCAGCGCGGCGATACAACTCGAAGAAATCGTCGACTTCTTGGGGTGTGCCGCAGGCGACAGCAGAAAGCGGGCCTGAATTGCCGGCCGTATCTACCGCGGCCACCGCAACCGCGTAGGTCGTGCCGTTGATCAGGCTACTTGCAGTCGCAGAATCCGAGAAAGGGCTGTCGGTGGAACCGCAGCGGTACTTGTTGTCTGGCCGTGCCCCGGACACCAGCGCAGAAGGACAAGCGGGGTTGCCCGTCCCAGTCCCGCCGGTGCCTGCGCCTGCGGTCCCGGCGCCGCCGGCCGCGCCGGCACTGCCGTCCGCTCCCGCATCGAGGGACGTCAGGCCCCCTGCACCCGACGCGCCCCCTGCACCCGCCGCGCTGGCGTCGCTGCCTCCGTCGGCGGCCATGGGTTGGCTTGCCGGCGCTGACGCCGTGCTGCCCGGCGGCGGATCGCAGTACACGCGGTAGCCAGCAACATCGTCCTCCTCGGATGGATCCCATTTGACGACGAGCCGGTTCTCTCCGATCCCCGCAGAGACCCCGCCAGGAGCGCTTGGGCCTTGGAGGTCCACTCTCATGACCAAGCCCGTGGCGGTCTGCAGCGTCGTGCTGGTGTTCACGGTGTCACCCGCAATGAGCATGAAATAGACGGCGACGTCGATGCCTCCCGCGAAGTCCGTGCTCTCGCAGTCTGCTTGGGTGCCAGCGCCGGGGCCGTTCTTTGCGACGACGTCGCGAACAGGGATCGTGACGGTTTCGGAACTCGTTGGGCTGGTCTTTGAGAAGACCTTCCAGCACCGTCCATCGCTGCGCACTTCGGAATTGGTGCAGTCTTCTCCCTGACCGACCCATACTTCGAGCACGCTGCCGCTGAAGCCGGAGAGCGTCACATTCCAGGAAAACGCGTCATCTTGCACGCAGTCGTCGTAGTTGATCCAACTGCGGCTCACGCCGTCGCTCTCCCGGTCGTCGAGAATGCGGTTGAAGGCCTGGGGCACGATGATGGTCTGGGCGCTCGCGGCACCGGCGCAGACCAGGACGGCCAGCGAGACGCACAAGGCGAGCCAGGAGCGGAGAGCGAACATGGGAGGGTTAATGAGCATATCGCGTGCCATCCGGCAATCTCCGTGAAGTGCGTGAATGTTCCAGAGGGTTTTCTTCCGCTATCGCCACGATGTCACGGCCCTTCGGGCTGCTGACATTCTGTCACGCCGGCGCACTTGCCGCCGCTTCGCTCCGGGAAAATGCGCGCCAGTCGCCAGCGGTTGGAAGCGGCGTTAGGGTTGCTAGGTGCAGCAGTCACCTTCGCTCGACGTCAGTCCTGGGCCGAGCGGCGGCACGATCCTGCGCGTGCATGGCCCGAAGCTGGCAGCTGGCGCCGATCCAGAGGCCGCGCTTGCCCAGGTGCGCCGTGCTCTCTTCGGTCTCGCGAGCGTCGTGCCGCCGGAGCACGCCCAGGCCGAGTTCGACGGGTTCTCGGTCCACTACGCGCACCCGCCCGGCACGCCCAGTCTGGCCGAGCACCCCCCCGCAGACGCCATGGCGGTGGCGCTCGAGCTCGCGCAAGCGGTGGGCGAGTTGCACGATCGCGGCTTTGCCCACGGCGCGCTCGATCCAAGACTGATGTTTGCGGCGCCGGATGGGCTGCGCATCTTGGGCGCCGGACTGCACGAAACTTCGACCGCTGGCGGATTGAGCGCCGGCGCGATTTGCGTCGATCCTAACTACGTCGCACCAGAACTCAGCGCAGGCGACGCTCCAAGCGCGCGCGGCGATGTCTTTGCGCTCGGCAGGATCCTGCTGCGCGTCCTCGGCCTGCCGCAGGGCCCGCTACACGCTGTTGCGACGGCGGCCGCATCCGACAATCCTGCTGCCCGTCCTAGTGATGCATGGGCGCTGCGTGATGCGCTCAGACGCGCACGGGACGCGCCCGCTCTGCAGTCGCCCTCCGTTGAACCGGAGCGGCCGCTAGCATCGCCCCCGAACGCAGAGTCCGCTGCGGCGGCGCCAAGTGCCGGCGCAGCGGTGGCGCCACGTCATGACGCGACGGATTCAGAACGGGCGGCACGCGAGGAAGGGGCGGCACCTGAGCGTCCCGCGCCGTCACCGTCACCCGACGCAAGAGGCGAGAGCAAGCACGGTTCGGCCTGGGCGATTCTGTTCATGCTCGGGGGCGGCATCCTATTGCTGCTCGGGTTCGCAGGTGTCTTCGCGTTTGCATTCTTGCGGACCACGCCACCCACCGTGGCAACGGCGCCCGCGTCAGCAAGCGCCGCGGCGCCAGTCCCAACGCCGCTGCCCCCTCCGGGCGTCGGTCCAGTCCCCGCGGAACCTCCCGACGCCGCGCCGCCTGAGCCGTCCGAACCTGAGCCGTCCGAGCCGTCTGAACCCGAGCCGTCCGAGCCGTCTGAACCCGAGCCGTCCGAGCCGTCTGAACCCGAGCAATCCGAACCCGAGCAATCCGAACCCGAGCAATCCGAACCCGAGTCGTCCGAACCCGAGCCGCCCCTTGCCCGCAAATTGGGTCAGGGCGCGACCCCGGCGCCAGGCGGCGCCTTGTCTCCGCTGCCCGCAGGCGCCGATTTGCCGACCTTGGGTCCGCCGAACGCTGCGGTCACGCTGATCGTGTTTGGAGATCTGGCCTGCCCGCATACGCGCCGAAGCATGGATGTGCTGCGCAAGCTGCGCACCGCTTTCCCGACGGACCTGCGCGCCGTGTTCCGGCACCGTCCTTTGCCACAACACGCGAACGCCGAGTCCGCAGCGCGCACCGCCGCCGGCGTGCACCTGGACCACGGAAGCGAAGCGTTCTTCCGTCTGCTCTACGCTCTGAGTGCGACTCCCGGCACGGGCAATCGTACAGAAATGCGGTCTGCGCTCAGCGCTGCGCACATCCCAGACAGCGCCAGCTGGCAGTCGGATGCGCGCGTCACGAGCCGCCTACAGAACGACCAGCGGCTGGCGGGGATTTTTGCAGTCCGCGAGACGCCAACCTTTTTCATGAACGGGGAACGCTTCGAAGGCTTCCACGACTACCGGGCGCTGGAAACTGCCGTGAAGAAAGAGCGGGCGGCAGTGCGCGGGCTCGCCGCCCAGGGCGTGGCAGCGAGTGCGCTCTACGCGGCACGCGTGCGCAAGAACATGATCGGAATCGGTCTGGAAGTGCCCGACCGGACCTGCCCCAAGGTGGGCGGTCAGCCGGCACGCGGCGCCACGGACCCCCTCGTCACGATCGTCGAGTTTTCGGATTTCGAATGCCGCTATTGCAAGAAACTCGCGCCGGCACTGGATCAGGTATTGGCCAAACGCGGAGGCGACGTCCGCCTGGTGTGGCGAAATTTTCCTCTCGAAAGCCACGGGCACGCCCGCGCGGCGGCATCGCTTGCGCTCCAAGCCCACAAACAACTCGGCGACCGCAAGTTTTGGCAAGCACATGATAGGCTCTTCGATAGTCAGAGCGATCTGGGGGATCCGGCACTATCCGCCATTGCCAAGGAACTCGGCCTTGACCCACGGGCGGCGCTGCGTGCCATCAAATCCGACGCTCATGCCGCGACCATTCGCGGCGACATCAGCGAAGGCACTCGCGTCGGAGTGCGTGGCACGCCGACGCTTTTCGTGAATGGTCGCAGCGTCCCCGGCTCGCGTAGTGCCACCCAGCTGCTGCGCATCGTCGACGAAGAGATCGACTGGGCGCGGAGACTTTCGCGCAGCGGAACACCGCGGCACCGCATCTACGCCGCTGTCTGTGGCGAATAGCGCTCGCGCCGGGATTTTGTCCGGGATTGTGCCGGCTTTGTCGTCCTCTCGTTCTCGTCGGCGCGCGACGATGGTACTGCTTTCATCTCGTGACGCTTCTCGACGATGCTCCCCCCGGGCCAGACCCGGCAATGTCGCCCGTGTCGAAGCGTCACCCGGCACCTGCGGACATCCTGCACACGGAAGAGGTGCAGCGGGCGCGGGTATTCTTCCGAGCCCTCGCCATCGTGCTTGGCATTCTGGAAGTGTTCCTGTTGTTCTTGCCTGGTCCGCCGTGGATGCGTGCAGCAACGGGCATATTCGCTGGTGCGCTGCTCGCGCTGTGCCTGATCACGCTCAGCGTCGTGCGGGACGAACGCCGCTACACGTCCGGTCTGGTGGTGCTCGTCGGCACCGTTGGCTCCGCTTTGGGCGTCATGGTCATCTACTACCTGGGCCTGTTTTCCGCGGCGGCGGCCATGCTGACCGTGGGCATCTACTTCTTTGGAATGAGCAGCAACGCCACGGCCGCCCGCGGCGTGTATGGGACCATCGCTGGATTGTACTTCGTGATCACGATGGGTATCGCGGCCAGGTTAGTTCCTGACTCCAGCTTGTTCTCCGTCGACTTGCTGCCGGATATGAGCCGTTGGTACCGCGTGGTGATGATGCAGGTGGTGTTCGGCCTCACCTTCTACTTAGCTCGCAGCAGCCGCGAGGCGACCACGGAAGCCATTGCGGGCGCCCAGCAGATGCGCACCGAGCTGAAGCAGCGCGACGCACAGTTGGCCGAAGCCAAAAGTGAGTTGGACTGGGCCCTGCGTACCGGCGAAGGCCAGATGTCCGGGCAAACCGTCGGCGACTACCAGCTGGAGCTACTGCTCGGCCGAGGTGGAATGGGCGAAGTCTACGCTGCACTCCACGTGCCCACCCAAAACAAGGTAGCGCTCAAGCTCTTGCATCCGAACATGGTGGAGAGCACTGAGTACGTGCAACGCTTCATGCGCGAGGCGCAGGCCGCCGCAGCCGTACCGACGGAACACGTCGCGCAGGTCTACGAGCTTGGGTTCACGCCCCATGGCGGTCCGTTCATCGCAATGGAGCTCCTGGAGGGCCACGACCTCGCCTTTTATTTGCGCAAGGCGCCTGAGAGTCGACTGCCCCTCGACGCGATCGTGACCATGGTGGACCACTCCGCTGACGCGCTGGCGGCCGTTCGCGACGCGGGCGTCGTGCATCGTGATCTGAAGCCCGCGAACTTGTTCCTGGTCGATACGTTGCCGCAAAAGTGGAAAGTGCTCGACTTTGGCCTGTCCAAGATCCAGGGGGGCGCAGCGCTCACTCGGGAAGTCGCCATGGGCACTCCGCAGTACATGCCGCCGGAACAAGCCCAGGGACTACCCGTGGACCACCGTGCGGACCTATACGCGCTTGCAGCCATCGCCTACCGGGCGATCACAGGACAGCCACCCTTTGTCGGGGAAGACATTGGTCCGCTGCTCTTGGACGTGTTGTACACGCAGCCGCAACAACCCGGCGCGTTCGTGCAGGTCCCGGTGGAAATCGAGCTCGTACTGGCGGTCGCCCTGGCGAAGAAGCCGGAAGACCGATTTGCCAGTGTCGAAGAATTCGCCGCCGCGTTTCGCGCCTCCGCCTATGGCGAACTCGATGCCGAGACCCGCGCGCACGGTTGGTCTTTGGTGAAGCAGTACCCTTGGGGCACCACTCAACGCCGTCGCTAGCAGCCCTGGTGCCGCCGCGGGCAGCGCCAGGTGGCGCTACATTCGCACTTCGACGTGCGTCTGCCGACGGAGCGAGTCGAGCCAGTTACGGCGCGCTTTGTTCATCTTTTCCATGTAGATACGCTCGGTGAGTTCGCCTTGAGCTTCGGCGAACGGGGGCAGCTCGGACTCTTGGCGTTCGACCAGCTTCACGACGTAGAAGGCGTTTCCTGCTCGAATGGTCGCGGCGGTTTGGCCGACTTCGAGACCCATGACGGCGGCGTCGATGGTGCGCGGCAGCTTACCCGGCCGCAGCAAGGGCAGAAGACCCCCAGAGTTACGCGTCTGGACATCATCGGAGTGTTCCCGCGCAAGCTCCGCGACGGGCTCCCCCCGGGACACGCGCTCCGCGAGTGCATCGGCCAGCCGGTGGCGCTCCGCGACGACCTTGGCGCCGGCGCCCGGCGGAATGCTGAGCTTGATCCACGCCGCGCGGAACGAGAGCTTGCGCCGTTCTTCCGCCACGATGCGGCGGTACGCGGTGCGCACGTCCTCCTCGGCGACCCGCACACGGACCCGTCCCGCCCGCGATTCGCCCCCGGCCCGCTGCCCCTCGCCGCCTGGAACGACACCGACGCGCTCCTCGCCGGGGACGCCACGGTCGTCACCCTGTTCGACGCCGCCTGCGACGCCACACCCGATGCCGTGGCGGTCATCGACGGCGCCGTCGCGACCACGTACCGCGACCTGGCGGCGGCGGCGGCGCGGGTGGCCGCGGCGCTGCCCGAGCGCTCCCCCGCGCCGGGGGGGCCCGGGGCCCCGCC
>CALMUT010000269.1 GCA_937872925.1 uncultured Myxococcales bacterium
GATACGCACCCCGGCTTTCTACAGGCTCCGTCAAAGCCGTGACCGCCGCGACGAAGCGATCCGCCGCGACGCCTGCGCTGCCTTCCGTCACAGCGCAGACCGCGCGCAAGTGTGCGGCGTCCAGAGTAAACCCGGTAGCGACCCGCCTCAGATCGAGCAGGCACAGGCGCACCCTCGGGCTAAGCAACTGCCGCACACCAAAGGGCGATCCACGGACCAAGACCGCCTCGTCGAACTCCGGATCGTCGAAGGTCAACTCCGGTGTTGTGAAGAAATCCAAGTAGTCAGCTTCGCGCAGTTCCCGCACGGAGATTTGGAAGACAAAAGGATTCAGGAATTCGGCGTCGAAGGTCATTTCCCCTGGCGTCAGCAGCAGCACGCTTTGGGCACGCGGGTGCATCTGCACCAATCGGGTGTCCGTTTCGCGCTGAAAGCCTTGTGCGACCGCCGCAGCCGCGAGGCGGGCCAGGAGGGTCATTTTGCCGTCGCCGCGCGGAAGCTCCAGGGCTTCTCACCGTTGGGGTCCCGCTCCCGACCCAGCCACTCGACCACGCGCTTCGACCAGTCGGCACGGGCCGGGATCGTCGGGTGGATCTTGTCATTTAGGCGCGGCATCTCCGGAAACACCTGCGCGGTATTCATCACGCGGCAGGGCGCTGCGTGTGCCTGGATCACCGGCAACAGCCCCGTGTCCCCTGCCTCCCACAGCGGCGGAAGGATCCACACGCAGGGACGCCCCCCGAGCCGGGCCACCAGCTTTTGGATGACTTTGATGCGGGTCTCTGGCTGCCGGATCTGCACCTCATTCGTGCCCAGGGTGATCACGACCAAGTCCGGGTTGTACTGGGCCAAATAGACGGGGAGTTCTTTGCTCCAGGCCCAGGTGGGAATGAAGCTGGCCGTCTTGAATCGCAGCACGCTGCGCACGCCGTGTTTCTTGAGCTCGTCGTTGAGCGTAATGCCCAGCGCACCGGCCATGGAGTCGCCGATGTGGAGCACGGTGGTGCCCTTGGGTAGCGGCGCCGGATTCGGGATCGTCGCGGTGGGCTGCGAAGTCCCACACGCCGCTGCGCCGTCATCGCAGCCCGAATCGGACGCGCCCGAGGTGGCGGTGTTGGCGCCCTGCCCCGCATCCAAACAGCCCTTGTCCTCGCACGGGCCTCCGCTGCGAGGCACGTCGGGGGCGTCACCCGCTGTGGGCATTGCCGCGCTGGCGGTTGCTCCGGCGGCGGGGTCTCGCGGCGGCGACCCCGACGGCGCTGGCGCGCAAGCGGCGCAGCAGGCGCCGAATGCCAGAGCTGGAACGCTTCTCAAGGGCAGCACGTCGAATTCCATCCCACGCCGACGTCCCGATTGGAACACCCGGCCGCTGCGCTGACTCGGTTTCGACCGTCATGGCTGCCGCCCGAGTATCGATAGGCCGTCGGCCTGCCGGGTTTGAACTTTTGGCAGTCCGCGTCGAACTGTGGTGACCGCGTGCGGCTGATGGGGGTTTGCTTTGTGCCCGGTTCGAAGGGTCCGGTTGCCGGTTCGGACAGGACGCAGCCGTGGCCCAGGGTCTTCACGCGTCCTTCGGGACACTCAGGTGCCCCCGGTCCCGCACAGCGCACTCCGTTCCAGCTTTGCTTCTTCCCGCAATTCACCGCGTGCACGCCGAAAGCGCAGCGGCTCTTGTCCAGAGTGCGCCCAAACGCGCACTTGGCATCTTCCGGAGTCTGCACGCAACGAAAGCCCAAATGGGAGCCCCACTGCTTTGCTCCGTAGCGGTTGCGCAGCTTGGGACTCATCCACTTCTCGAAGCGTCGGCTCCAGCTTCCCCCGCGGTACCCCCGGGACGGGGCGGATTGGGGCGGAAAGGGAAACGGTCCGAAGCCGTCATCGACCCACTCCCACACATTGCCGATGACGTCGTACAGTCCGAACACGTCGGGCGCATACGACTTCACCTTGCAGGACCCGCCAACGTGCTTCCAACAAGTCCGGCCCTGGGGCGGTTCGTTGCCCCAGGAGTACTTCAAGTTGCGCGTTCCCCCACGGGCAAAGTACTCCCACTCTGCCTCGGTGGGCAGTCGGGCCGAGCGCTGCGCGCAATACGCCTTGGCCTGATGCCAGTCGACACAATTAATCGGGTGGTCCTGGCGATCGCTGACCCGCGCGTTACAGAAACGGCGCTCTCGCTTGGCCGGAGTGCACTTCCCGCTTTGTTCGCAGGCGAGATAGTCGCTCACCGTGACTTCGGTTTCGTCTACGCACAAATCGGACACTTCCGTCTCGAAGCGCGGGCGGTCTTCGGCCGCAGCGCTCGGCGAATCAGAGCCCATGAACAGGCGTCCACCGGGAACACGCCGGGTGCCCGGCGGGCACGGGGCTGCGGCAGGCGCCGCGGACGCCGAGGGCGAAGCGGGTGCGATCTTGACAGCCGCTGGCGCCATCGCATTCGTCGCACTCGTCGCATTGGTTGCGCTCGGAGGCGGATCCAGCGTGGGCTTCGTCTTGCGCTCCGCGTCGCAAGACAGCAGCAACAGCAATAGACAACACGGGGCCGAGCGCACGGCGTCCCGATATAACACCATCCTGCTGCAGCCCGCCGCAGCGTCGCCGATCTACTGCATTTTGCAGGCGTTGCGCATGCTCCAAACTGGATGCATCGTGCCCAGCGAAGATGACCAAAGCGCAAAAGCAAGCAAGTGAACAGGCGGAAGCTTCGGCAGTCGACAGCGGATTGGCCACGCGCCGCTTCACGGACTGGTTCGAAGCCCTCGGGGCCTACCGCTGGCTGGTTCCCGTGCTGCTCGTCGTAGCGCTCCTCGGCGCGTCCCGTTTCGAGTTCGCCCAGGGCCCGGAAGCCCGCGCAGCCGCATTGACATTGCCCGTCGTGCTTGGCGTGTTCGCTCTGCTGCCCTTTCTATCCGCCGCACGCCCACTGCTGGCCGTCGCAGGGGCCGTGACGCTGCTCGCAGCGTCCGCGGCGGAACTCGAGATCGTATCCACGATCTATCCGCCGCCGGCAGTCGCAGAAGCGGAGTTGACGGAGCCCGGATCCGAAGCATCCCTGGACGCACCACCGGACGCTTTCCGCGTGGATGCGCGGGCGCACTTCGGGAAGGGCGCGAACGCCGGCGCGGGCCACGTCGTCGTGGAGTTTTCCCGGGGCGGGCACACGGCGCGCGTCGAGGGTGAGGTCTCCAAGAGCGTTTCGCAGTCCGGTGGATCCAGGCGACGCGCCCCCCAAGCGATGGGGTCCCACACCCTCGACACGGTCCGCGAAGACCTGGACGTTCCCGGCACGGGTCCCGTCATTGCGCGCTTGATCACCGCGTCCGGGGCCATCGGAAAGGGAGTCACGGTCTCGACGCTTCCAGCTCCGCTACTGGGTCGGACGCTTGGGATCGTTTTGCTCTGTCTTGCAGGCGTCGGCGTCGGCGTGCACGTTCTGGCCGCGCGAGTAGGCTTGCGCAGCGACTTTGGCTCCCTCACGGCGCTCTATTGCGTATTTGGCTACTACCTCCCACACCATTTCGCAGCCGCCGATCCGATGTCCGGCGTAGTGGGAGCCGTGCTGGCTGCGCTACTCGTGGGCGGACTTGGAGGCTGGGTCGCCAGCGCGCTCTTGTCTCGAGCGGTAGCCGCCTGAACCATCCAAGACCAGCTCGGAGCGCCGGGGAAAAGGCGACATTTGTTCCGAATTCTCGTATAGCCCTGGGGCGTGGCTTCTCCCGTCACTTTGCAGGGGCTCACGCGCCGGTTTGGAAAGGCCGAGCGCCCGGCCGTCGACCGCCTGAATCTCGAGGTCGAAGCCGGCGAGGTCGTCAGCCTGGTCGGGCCCAGCGGGTGTGGCAAGAGCACCACGCTGCGACTCATCGCCGGTCTCGACACTCCCGACGCCGGGAGCATTCGCATCGCGGGGCGCGACGTGGCCCGCGTGCCACCGCAGGATCGCGACGTGGCGATGGTGTTCCAAGGGTTTGCGCTGTACCCGCATATGACCGTTCGGGAGATGTTGGCGTTCCCGCTGCGCATGCGACGCGCCAAAAAGGATGAAATCGGAAAGCTCGTTGCCGATACCGCCAAGCTTCTGAACATCACCCGCCTCTTGGATCGCAGACCTGCGGAGCTTTCCGGGGGGGAGCAGCAGCGCGTGGCGATGGGACGCGCCATCGTGCGGCGCCCGGAGGTCTTTCTTTTCGACGAACCACTTTCGAATCTGGACGCGGCCCTGCGAGCAGAGCTGCGCGTCGAGCTCGGCAAGCTGCTGCGGCGATTGGGCGCCACTGCACTCTACGTAACCCATGACCAAGCGGAAGCGATGACGCTGTCAGACCGTATCGTGCTGCTGAATATGGGTAAGCTGGAGCAGGTCGCTTCACCCCGTGAGATCTACGAGTCGCCGCAGACCCTCTTCGCGGCATCCTTCTTTGGCAGCCCGCCCATGAACCTGCTGGACGCCCAGGCTGACGGCGCCGGGGGAGTCGCAGGCGGTTTTCGCCTTGGCGCGGTCCCCGAAGCCGAACAGCTCGTGCTGGGGATCCGGCCGGAACATGTGCAGCTCGGGCCCGACGCCGCGGGTGACATCCGTGGCAGCGCCCGCGTCGCCGGCGTGGAGCGCTTGGGCGGTGAATCTCACGTTGAACTCGACTCCGACGGAGCGACGCTCCGCGCAAAGACCACCGGTTTCGATGCGCCAGAGCACGGCGCCGTAGTGCCCGTCGCGTTTTTTCGACGCCAAGTCCGTTTCTTCGACCGCAAGACAGGGCGCGCGCTGGAGAGCGAGTGACGCGCCTGACTCGCCGCCATTTTGGCTTGGGCTGCGCAGCCGCAACCCTGGGCTGCGCCCGCAGCAGCGTCCCGGCGGGCCGGAAGAGCGCGACGCTTTGGTTTACCTACGGCGGGCGCAATCGAAAAGTGCTGGAAGAGCTCGTGCTGCGCTTCAACGAAAGCCAACGGGACTACTTCGTTGTGAGCGTGTTTCAGGGCGACTACTTTGAGGGACTCGCCAAGCTGCGCACAGCGATCGCCGCAAAAGCCGGTCCCACCTTCAGCCACGTGGTCGGCGAAGTGGTTCCCTACTTGGCGGAAGCCGGCGTGCTCGAGCCGCTGGACGGCTATCCAGGTGCCGGCGAATTGGGCGTGATCGAATCCTTGGGCCAGTCAGGCTCTTGGATCTCGGGTGCGGACCGTCCCCTGGTATGCCTGCCCTTCAATCGTTCGACGCCGATCGCCTATGTGAACGCAACCCTCTTCGGCCGCAAAGGACTGCGGCCGCCCAAGACTTGGGCGGAGCTGCTTCAGGTCGCGAAAGCCCTCACTGAACGCGAAGGCGATCGCACGACGCAATTTGGATTCGGTTGTCCCATCGACTGGTGGTTCTGGACCGCCTTGGTCGGCCAAGCCGGAGGCAAGGTAATCGAAGACGACGGGCGCCCCAGCCTGGGCGACCAAGCAGGCGTCGAGGCCATCGAACTCTGGAAACGCATGGTGCATCAGGATCGCAGCATGAAGCCGCCTCCTGGACGCGACTACAACGCCTGGGAACAAACCAACCAAGACTTCTTGTCCGGTCGCACGGCGATGATCTGGACCAGCACCGCGTTCTTGAAATACCTGGAAGACAACGCGCCGTTCCCGGTGCTTGCCGCTCCCCTGCCCGCCGGGCGCAAACGCGCGGTTCCCACCGGCGGCACGCACTGGGTCATGCTCAAGAGCGCGCCAGCGGAGGAGAAGCAAGTGGCGTGGGAATTCCTGCGCTTCATGCATCTGCCAGCACAAGCCATGCACTGGGCCACCAGCACGGGTTATATGCCGGTCACGCGCGGCGCCGTGGAACAGCTCAAGCAAGACGGCTACTACGAAAAACACCCGAACGATCGCGTCGCGGTGGAACAACTCTCCGTGGCCCTGGCGTGGCCGTGGAGCACGGAGCTCTTTCGCATCCAGCGTGAAATTGTGCAGCCGCGCTTGGAGCAAGCCGTGCTAGGCGGTCAGGATGCTCGGGACGTGATTGCGAGCGCGCGCGCCCTTGCCAAACGGGCGGCACCATGAACGGCCTCCTGCCACGACACAAACGCGATCCGTACTGGCTGCTCCTGCCGACCGTGGCACTGCTCGCGGTGTTCTTTTTCTACCCGTTAGTCGACGCGGTCCGCCTGAGCCTGCACGAGTGGGATCTTCTCACCGAGCCCAGATACGTCGGTCTCGGCAACTACCGCGCGCTCATCGAAAGTGGAGAACTCTGGCACGCCCTCGTGACCACCCTCACCTTCTCCGTGGTGGTCGTCGCGGGATCCATGCTGCTCGGGCTCGGCCTCGCGCTTGCACTCAATCGGGATACCGCTTTTGCTGCGTTCGTGCGGGGAGCCGTCTTCTCCGCGTACGTGATCAGCTGGGTCAGCGTGGCTCTGCTCTGGCTCTGGGTCCTGGACTCGGACGCTGGCGCGCTGACTGCGATCTTGCGAAGCGTCGGACTGCCGACCAAGAACTGGCTCGGGGATCCCAACATCGCCCTGTACTCCCTGGCCGGGGTCACGATTTGGAAGATCGCCGGCTATTCGATGGTGTTGTTCCTTGCGGGTCTCCAGGATATTCCCCGCGCGCTCTACGAGGCGGCCGCGTTGGACGGTGCCGGCAAGTTTGCGCGTTTCTGGAACGTGACTTGGCCGCTGCTGCGCCCCACCACAGCCTTCGTGGCCACCACGAGTCTGATCGTCAGCTTCCAGGTGTTCGACGTCGTGCGCGTGATGACCCAGGGCGGTCCCGTCAAGAGCACGACCGTCTTCGTGTACGCCATCTACGAGCAGGTCTTCTTGAATCTGCGCGTGGGCCGCGCCAGTGCCCTCGTGGTTGTGTTCTTCGGATTGCTTTTGGTGCTGACGGCGCTGCAGTTGTATGCGTGGCGCAAGAAGGGCGCGACATGAAACCGTTGGCACTCTCCAAAGGCGCCGAGAACGCCTTGTTGGGTTGCGTGGCTCTGCTGTGGCTGTTGCCCTACGCGTGGATGGTCTCGACCAGCTTCAAGACCTTGCCCGAAATCGTGCGCGCGCCCACCGCACCCTTACCTGCCGGCCTCAACTTCGCGGCCTACCAGGGAGTCTTGGAAGCCATGCCCCTGGGCCGCTACTTCCTCAACACGACGGTGATGGCCCTGGGCATCGCCGCCATCCAGATCCTCGTCGCCTTGCCTGCCGGGTATGCACTGGCAAAGCTGCGCTACGCGGGCCGAGGCCTGGCCTTTGGGCTAGTCATCGCGACCCTCTTGATCCCCGCGCAGGTGCGATTTGTTCCGGTATTCACCATGCTGGCCGAAGTCTCCCTGATCAACACCATGACGGCGCTGGTGCTGCCCTTTGGAGTCAGCGCCTTTGGCACTTTTTTGATCCGCCAGGCGCTGCTGTCTGTGCCCGATAGCATCATCGAAGCCGCACGCCTCGACGGGGCAAGCGAACTGCGTATCGTCTATGGGCTTTTGGCGCCGATGCTCAAGCCGACGTTGGTGGCCTTCTTCTTGTTTTCCTTCGTGTATCACTGGAACGACTACTTCTGGCCGTTGGTGATGACCACCGACGATCAAGTCCGCACCCTGCCCTTGGGCATCGCGCTGCTGCGGGAGCAGGGCACCGGCGTTCGTTGGCACGTGGTCATGGCGGGGAACGTAGCGCTCAGCGCTCCGGCGCTGCTCGTCTTCGCATTTGCCCAGAAACACCTGCTGCGCGCAGTCGCGGCCAAGGCGTTCTAGGTCGAATCACGGCAGGAAGCCGCAGCGCGCTGCGAATCGCGCGAATCCGGCGCGGCGTGCTCGGGACACGTCCGGGCGCCCCAGATACACCTTGGAGAGTTCCGCGCCGCGGCTCGTTTCGTCGAGAAAGCACGCAAGCTCCCCGCGTGTGCGGAGCGCCTCCGCTTGCACCGACTCAAGAGATATCGTGCGCGCGAGCGCTTCGTCGAGGCGACTGCGCGCCTCTTCGTAGCGTCCGGCGTTCATAAAGTTTTTGCCCAGCAAATAGTCCGCGGTGCCATCTTCTGGACTGAGCACGGACCAACGTCCGAGCCACGACGCCGCCTCCGGAAAGTCCGTGCCGTAGCGAGGATCCCCCACCAGGAGCGCCACCACGGCACGCAGACCGCTGGGGTTTGGGCTGTAGGCTTTGACCTCGACGCTGCGGCGATGGTCGGCGTTCTGGGATTTCTCAAGGACTGCGCGATAGCGCGCCCGCGCTGCGGCAACGTTGCCGAGGGCCAACTCGAGGTCGCCCAAAGCCTCGACCGCCCCCATGCGCTCCATGACATGCAGCGCGCCGTCTTCGGAGATCGCGCGGTACTTGGCACGCGCGCCGTCGGCGTCGCCAGACCGTAGCGCACAACTCGCAAGGCCGTGTTTGGCGCCCAAATGCCGCGGGTCCAGGCTCAGCAGCCGCTGGAAGTCATCCGCCGCGCCGGTGAGATCACCGCCCCGCAATTTCGAGAAGGCTTGCCCAGAGAGCGCGTCAACCTCATGGGGGCAGCGCCGGCCGAATACACTCGGTCGATCGAAGCGCGCCGCAGCGGAAAGCCGTGCGGGTTCGTCCAGCGTCACGCGTCTCAGGGACGCGTGCCATTCGGATTCGAGACCGCCCAGGTCCTTGCCCGTCAGCGCTACCAAACTCGCACCGCCGTACCAGGAACGCAGGGCAGCGGCGCCGTAGGTCTCGTGAAACCAGGCCACAAAGGCGCCAGCCACCGTATAGGCTTTGCTGCTGTTTTCGCCCAGGAAGCTCAGACGAAACACCCGCGAGAGCGGGGGCAAGATCTCCAACTCCTGCATGGCGCGCGCCCACTGCGCGAGGCTTAGGTCTTCGTCTTCATCAGGTGTCGCGGCGGTCGCAATGCCTTCGATGCGTCCCGGATCCGGCAACCATCCCCCCAGGGGGCCAGATACTTTGAACGGCCCAGCGCCGAAGGCTCCGCTGATGACGTGCGCCAGCTCGTGCCCCAAGACGGGGTGGGGAAAACGCCGGAACTGCAGATACACTTCCTTTCGCCAGGGCTTGGCGATGAAGGTGTTGGCGGCCCCCATCAACCGTCCCTTTTGGCTTTCGTTTGCGAAGAGCAGCACTCGCACGCGCTCCGGCCCCCGCATCTCGAAGAAAGCCTCGATCTGTTCTACGTGCGCGCTACATTCGCGTGCAAACGCCCCGGCGTCCCGCTGCAATACCGTCGGGTCGTAGTGCACGATGCAACGCGGGCTCTGCACCGTGCGCTCCAATTCGCCGAGGATGCTTTCCTCGGTGCTGAAGTGACCCAAGCTCGGCCCGGCGGCCATCAACGATGCGGATCCCACCGCCGCAAGGCCGCCCAAAACCACCAGCCCGCGCCGGCCGAGCCAGTGAAAGCGCAGGCCCTGGGTCGTCGATTTCAGGTGCAGGGCCGCGACGAATGCCGCGCACAGCGTCAGCGCACTGCCCGCCCGGTAGCTCAAGAGCTGCGGCACCGGGTCAAAGACCGTGTCGTAGAGCGGTCCCGCAAAGTATCCGAAGAAGGGATCGTAGGCGAAGACCATGGGCGAGGTGTAGAAGCGCCACAGGCTGATCAGCACGCCGCCGAGAGGACCAAAAACCGCCAGCGCCACGGGCAAAACAACGCGATAGCGGCTGAAAGATCGGGCCACGAGCCCGGTCAGGGCTCCCCAAGCGCCTGCCATCAAAGCGCCCGGAAGCGGACCCAAAAGGAACAACACCACGCCACTTTTGAGATCGCAGAAACCCACCCGCAGGCCGTGCAACAGGCTCACAGCGAGGGCCATGCTGGCCAGCAGAGCGCCCAAAGTGACCCCCCGAGACAGCGCCTCGAAGGGACGCAGGGTCGTGTGCCGCGTGGTCAGGGCCGTGGCGACCGCCGTGATCGACGGCAGCACCACCCCCGCGGCGAGGGCCGCTTCGTATCCTGGCCCACCGAAGAGTGGCAGCAGACCGATGCCTCCGAGCAGCACGAGCACGAGCACGCCCGCGACCTGGGCCGCGCGACTGTTTCGCAGCGGTGGCGCCGGCGCCTCTGGCATCAAGGACGGGCTTCGCCGCTGGCAGGCGGCACGGAGCGGTCGCGCTTGCCGGGATCCGGCTCAGCTAGCACGAGCGGCAACACCTCTTCGATCCGGCTCACGAGCAAGATCTTGATATCGGCGAGGGTCTCCGCGGGGATCTCGTCCAGATCGCGTTCGTTACGTTTTGGCATCACGACTGCGGCGATCCCGGCGCGGTGGGCGGCCAGCAACTTGGCTTTGATTCCAGTCACGGGCAGGATCGAACCGCGCAAGGTGATCTCGCCGGTGATGGCGACATCCGGGCGTGCTTCGGCACCCAGCAACAGAGACGCCACAGCAACAAACATCGGCAAGCCGGCGCTCGCAGCATCTTGGGCGGACGCGCCGCGGGGCACGTGCACGTGCAAATCAATGGACTTCAGCCACTCTGGGTCGAGCATCAGGCGGTCGGCACGCGAGCGCACATAAGACACCGCCGTGGCCGCCGCTTCTTTCATCACGTTGCGCATGCTGCCGGTCACATGCACGTGGCCCTTGCCTGGCATCCGGGTTGCCTCAATCACGAGCAAGTCGCCACCTGCGCCCGTCACCGTCAAACCTGTCGCCGCCCCCGGCGCGAAGCGACGGTCTGCGACTTCAGGGTCGTGTTTGTGGGTACCAAGGACGCGCTCGACGTGTTCGCGATCCACGCGTTCGCCCTGCACGCTCTGGCCCTCAGCCAACCGCACGGTGGCCTCGCGGCATACGGACGCGATCTCTCGTTCGACGCCGCGGACCCCAGCTTCGTGGGTGTAGTAGTCGATGATCGTTTCGATGCCTGCGTCCTCGAAGGTCAGCTGCCCGTCTTCCAGACCGTGCTCTTTGAGTTGCTTCGGCACTAGAAACTTCTGGGCGATCGATCGCTTTTCGGTACGGGTGTAGCCGGGCACCTCGATCATTTCCATGCGATCTTTGAGGGCCTCAGGGATCTGGTGTTTGTAGTTCGCCGTTGCCAAGAACGTGATCTGAGACAAATCAAAGGCGACTCCCAAGTAGTGGTCGACGAAGGAGTCGTTTTGCGCTGGATCCAGAACTTCCAGCAGCGCCGCAGCCGGGTCCCCCCGTACATCCGCGCCGAGTTTGTCCACTTCGTCGAGCACGAGGACCGGGTTCTTCGTGCCTGCCTTTTTCAGTGCCTGAATGATACGGCCGGGAAGTGCTCCGACATAGGTGCGCCGATGCCCGCGGATCTCGGCCTCGTCCCGCACGCCGCCCAGGGCGATACGGCCGTAGCGTCGGCCCATTGCACGCGCGATGCTCTTGCCCAGGCTTGTCTTGCCAACTCCGGGCGGGCCAGCAAAGAGCAAGATAGGGCCGCGCTTGTCTTTGCGCAGTTGTCGGATCGCAGCGTATTCAACGATGCGCTTCTTGACGTTTTCCAAGCCGTAGTGGTCTTCTTCGAGGCAGCGACGCACGACCTTGATGTCGAAGCGATCCGGCGTGGCGCGATTCCATGGCAAGTCTGCCAACCACTCGACGTAGTTGCGCGTCGTTTGGAACTCGGCGGAGGAAGACTGCATGCCGGAGAGGCGCCCGAGTTGCTTACGAGCTGCCTCGGCGGCTTCGCTGGGCAAATCGGCACGAGCCACGCGCTCGCGAAGATCTTCGATTTCGTCGTCTTCCCCGCCTTCACCGAGCTCTTCCCGGATCCCGCGCATCTGTTGGCGCAACACGAAATCGCGCTGCGAGCGGCTCATTTCGTCCTTCACCAACGCAGTGATCTCGTCCTTCACCCGCAGCACCTCGAGCTGCCGGTCCACGAGGTTCAGCACGGCTTTGAGGCGCTCGATGGGGTCTAGGGCCTCGAGAATGGACTGGCGGACCGCGATGCTCGCTTGCTCCTCCGGGAAATTCGACGCGATCAGATCCGCCAGCGCGCCGGGCTCCCGCACATTGTCCAAGATGCCGGCGGTTTCCCGCGGCAGGTTGGGCATCAACTCCAGCGCGCGCCGCGTGCGCTCGCGCAGACGCTCCCCCAACTCAGAAAGAAGCGCAGGGTCACCCACTGGCTCGGCCAGCCGGACGATCTCCGCCTGCATATAGGGCTCCAGGCCCAGGGGCTTCTCGATCCGGAAACGGCTGAGTCCGTTGAGCACGACGCTGTAATTCGCCGGCCCGAGCCGGATGACCTTCACCGGCTTGGCGAGGGTGCCGATGGCGTAGGCGTCGTCGAAGGTGGGATCCACAGTATCCGCGTTTTTTTGGGCCACCACGCCGACCAGCGCGTCGTCCCGCCCGAGGAGTACCTCGACCAACTGCACGCTCCGGGGCCGCCCAACGTTGATGGGCACAACGGACATCGGGAACAGGACGGAGTTGCGCAAAGGCAAAATTGCCACTTTTTCGGCGGCCGGGGGGCGCGAACCGGAGCGCTTCTGCATCCGGCTAGCGTAGTACGGCTTTCCCGCCGGTGAAAGTGCGCTGCCCTGAAGCACGCAGCAGAAGTCGCGGCGGCCCCGGGCCTGTGGTAATTCCCGGCCGTGCACGGGTTTTCGCGATGGCTTCGGGCCCTGGCCCTGGCCTTGACACTCGGGGGTTCAATCGCCGCCTGCTCCAACCACGAGCCCGCGCGCGGGCCGAAGGAGACCCTTGACGCCTACGCTCGAGCGGTCAGCGACGGGCAGATCGACGCGGCCTACGCGCTCTTGAGCGACGAGGCGAAGAAGAGCATCCCGCGCGAGGCTTTCGGTCGGATGATTCGCGAGAATCCCGACGAAGTTCGCGAGATCGCTCGCGCACTGCTGCGCCCCGCGGGCCCGCCCCTCGTCACGGCAACGGTGACCGCGCCAGGGGGTCAGTCCCTGCTCATGGTCTATGAAAACGGCAGCTGGCGCGTCGATGGCTCGGCCATCGACCTGTACAGCCAAGCAAGCCCGGAAATAGCGATCCGCTCATTCATCCGCGCCTACGACAACCGACGCTACGACGTGTTGATGCGCTTCGTCCCGGAACCCAAGCGCGAAGGCCTCGACGGCAAGAAGCTCAAGAAGGCCTGGGAAGGCGAGCAGAAGGCCGAGATGGATCGCATCACCCAGGCACTGGCAGCTGCGATGCCCACGGCGCGTTTCGAGCGTACCGGCGATCGTGCAACGATGGCTTACGGAGCGGGCGGCACGGTAGAGCTCGTGCGCGAGCAAGGGCATTGGAAGATCGAGGAGCTGAAATGACCGCGTCCGCCCGCAGGGGCGCGTTCGAACGCAAGACTCGAGAAACCAAGATTTCTGCCGCGATCGACCTAGATGGTTCCGGCCAGGCGGCCATCGACACGCCCTTGCCCTTTCTGTCACACATGCTGGAGCAAATCGCCCGCCACGGCGCCTTCGATCTGGAGGTGCACGCCGAAGGCGATACAGAGATCGACGGCCACCACACCACCGAAGACGTCGGTATCGTCCTGGGAACGGCGTTCCGAAGGGCCTTGGGCGATGCGAAGGGGATCCGCCGCTACGGCAGCGCGACGCTGCCAATGGATGAAACCCTGACGACCGTCGCCCTGGACCTGTGTGGTCGCGCCTTCTTCGTCTGGAGAGTGCAGCTTCCCAAAGCAAAAGTAGGTGAGT
Organism: uncultured Myxococcales bacterium; assembly: GCA_937872925.1. GTDB lineage: Bacteria > Myxococcota_A > Polyangia > Polyangiales > Polyangiaceae > JACKEA01. The sequence continues at coordinate 13,609 of CALMUT010000269.1, forward strand.
TCGATACGGAGCTAGCTGCGGTCTTCTTCGAAGCATTCGCCCGCAGCGCGGCCGTGAACCTACACATCCGCCTGCACGAGGGTGAGAACTTGCACCACATCATCGAGAGTTGTTTTAAGGCCTTCGCTCGCGCCCTGCGCGACGCTACGGAATTCGATCCTCGGGCGCCGGGGATCCCCTCGACCAAAGGCACGTTGGCGTAACGCGCTTGCTTCGCAGCAGAGACTAGCGCAGCCCCAATGGCACGAACTGTGGCACTTCTTGACCTGGGAGTCGGCAACCTCCACTCCGTGGAGCGCGCTCTGACCCAAGCGGCGCGTAGTTGCAAAAGCAGCGTCGTGGTCCAGCGCTGCCTCAAGGGAGAGGATTTGCTCAAAGTCGACGCCATCGTCGCCCCGGGACAGGGAGGGTTTTCGAGCGGCACGGCGGCGCTTGCGGACGGTTTGGGTGAGGCCCTGAAACAGGCCATCGACCGCGGAACGCCCTACTTCGGGATCTGCCTCGGTTTGCAGCTCCTATTCGATCGAAGCGACGAGTCACCCTCAGATCGCGGGCTGGGATATTTCTCCGGCAGCGTGACCGCGCTCGATCGCACCGGGGTGAAGATCCCGCATATGGGCTGGAACCAGATCGAGCCGGTGGGCCCGGTGCATCCCTATTTGCAGGCCCTTGGGGGCGCGGGCGCCTGGGCGTATTTCATCCATTCCTTTCATGCTCAACCCACCGAGGCGGTCATCGCGGCCACCGCAAGCCACGGCAACAATACGGTTACCGCAGCGGTGCATCGGGACAACGTCTTTGCCACGCAGTTCCACCCGGAAAAGAGTCAAGCCGGGGGGCTGCACATGTTGGCGGCATTCTTGGAGACCCCCCCGTGAAAGTCATTCCGGCAATCGATCTGATGGGCGGCCGCGTGGTGCGCTTGCGCAAAGGGCGCTTCGATGAAGTCTCCCACTACGAAGAAGACGCCGCCGATCTAGCTCGGGACTTCCGCAAGCACGTGGATCGCCTTCACGTGGTGGACCTCGATGGCGCGCGAGCGGGTCGTCCCATCCAAGTCGCCGTCTTGGAACGCGTCGTCGCGGCCTTCGGCGAGGGCGTTCAGATCGGAGGCGGGTTGCGTACCGAAGCGTCCATCGAAGCCGCGCTGTCCTTGGCTCAGCGCGCGGTGATCGGCACCGCGGCCATTGTGGATCAAGCCATGGTCGAGCGCCTCGCCGCGCGCTACCCGCGGCGCATCGTCGTGGCCGTCGATGCGGCAGACGGCCGAGTGAAGATTTCTGGTTGGGAAGAAGACGGACACATGACCGTGGATGCCTTGGTCGATCGGCTCGCGCCCCTGCCCCTCGCTGGGATCCTGTACACGGACATTGCCCGCGACGGCACCGAGGTTGGACCGAACATCCCGGCGACCAGCGCGTTGTCGCTTCGCTGCCCCTTCGACGTCACCGCCAGCGGCGGCGTCGGCAGTCTCGACCACATTGACGCCCTCGCGGCCGCCCCGGGGCCGATTGCCTCTGTCGTGGTGGGGCGCGCCCTGCACGAAGGCCGATTCCAGCTGTCAGACGCGGTCCAAAGGGCAGCGAACGCGACCTCGGGCTGATCGTCCGGGCAAACTGTTCTACCCTGCCGAAAATGGTCGACACCGAGCCGCCGCCGTCGATTCGATCGCTGGTTAGTCATACCGACGCCATCGCGGATGCTGAGGAACAGGTTCCAGCGTCGGACGCGCCGTCGGGCAGCAGCTTCGACGGGGAAGACTTCCTCTACCACTTGTATCGGGGCAGCGAACTGCTCCAAGACAACCTTGTCGGCGAAGCCAAGGAAGAACTCGAACGCGCCCTCGCGCTGCAGCCGCGGGATGTGGAAGGCCAAGGGCTGCTCGGCGTCGTTTACTTCCGCTTGGGTCTGTATCCCCGCGCCATCGAGATCTACGAACAAATCACCCGCAACTGCCCCAACGAAGTGACGCCCTGGCTGAACCTGGGTCTGTGTTATCTGAAGACGGGCCAGAACTCCCGGGCCCGTGAGGCGCTCGAAGACGTGACGCGCAAGGTGCCGACCCACCGTCGAGCCTGGGGCTATCTCGGCCTGGCCCACGAGCGGATGGGGGCGACGGACCGCGCCCTCGATGCCTTCGAGCGCGCCGGCCAAGCCCATATGGTGCGTCGACTGCAGCGCGCGAAAGGCGGCCCGATCGACGAGCCGCAGGAGAGCGAACGCCCGGAGCGCGAGACGATCCGTAAGGCTGCGGCAGATGCGATCATGGAGCTCGAAGGGGATCTCCACCCGTTTTCCCGGGGTCCGGCCGCCGATGCGGAGGACGACGCTCTGCGCACTGGTCGCTGGCACGCCCTGGAACCGGGCAACGCGCGTTTGCCCGCTGCACGACGCCAGCGCCACGGCTCGTCAACGTCCGCCGAGCCTGCGCCCAGCCGCACCCCCGCCGAACTCTCCGCCGTGCTCGGGGCTGCCAGCGCCGCCCCGACGGGGCTGGCGACGGAGCTCTTCGTTCTGCGCAGCACCAACGCCGTCGCGGTGCGCGGTGATCTGGTGCGCGCGCTCCGTCCTGATGAAGGCGTGTTTCGTCCCAGTCCGCTGAATCGGCGCAGCCTTGGCAAAGAGTCCGCAGACCCGCTGGGCGGCCCGCGCCACCCCCTGGTGAAGCTCAGCGGTCGCGGTGGGGTCGTGCTGGTGGCACCCAAGGGCCTGTCGCTTTATGCAACGGCGCTGGCCGACGAGTTCTTCTACGTGCGGGAAGAGCGCCTCGTCGGCTTCGATGAAGAAATGCGCTACGAGTGTGGCCGGCTACCCCTGGCCCCCGGGGATCACGCGCCGATGGTGCAGCTATCTGGAACCGGGGTGTTGCTGCTGGCTGCAACGGCGCGCTTGACCACGCTTCCGGTTACGCCGGAAGCAGGAGCCTGGTCTCGGGCAGAAGACGTTCTCGGCTGGACCGGTCGGCTGATGCCGAACCCAGTGCCGCAAGATGCCGTGCCCGTCGCTACTGGCCGCTGGCTTCGCTTCAGTGGCGAGGGGATCTTGTGGCTGGACGTGGGATGAGTAGCGAAACGAAGGATCCGGCGCGGCGAGGAAAAGCATGGGCACTCTCGCCCGCAGCCGGTTAGCATCTCGCCACCGTGTCGTCCCGCCAACGTCCCCCAGGCTCTAGCCGCTTCCGCCGTCGGCGACGTCCGCGCGTGGACCCGGAACAGCGCGCGGCGCGACGCCAGACCCTGCGCCAAGACGTCTGGAACATCCCCAACATTCTCACCATGGGTCGAGTTGTGCTGATCCCCGTGGTGCTATGGTTTTTGGCGTCGGGTACGCCCCGCGACTGCGTCTGGGCGGCCATCCTCTACGGCGTGGCGGCCATCACCGATCTCTTGGACGGCTACCTTGCCCGCAAGATGAACGTGGTCAGTGTGCTCGGGAAGTTCCTGGACCCCCTGGCAGACAAGCTGATCGTCATGGCGACCTTGATCTGGATGGTGCCCATGGGGCGCATTCCCCAGTGGGCCGTGGCCCTGTTGTTGGCCCGGGAGATCACCATCACCGCTTTGCGCTCCATTGCCAGTAGCGAGGGCGTTGTGATCGCGGCGGGCGGCGGCGGCAAGAGCAAGACCGCGCTGCAGATGATCGGCATCGTCTGTCTGATCGTGGGGTACCCCTACCATCTGAGCTTCTTTGGCTACGACCTGGGCGTGGTCGACTTGGTCGTCGTGGGTCGCTGGCTGGTTTACATCTCGCTGGTCTTCAGCATCACCAGCGCCGTCGAGTATTTCGGCCTCTTCGCCCAGGCCGTGGAAGCCAAAGAAAAACGCCAAAGCACCGAACCGGGCTAGAGGCGGGGGCGGCCCGGGCCAAACCGCCGCCCGGGGCGCCCCCGCCCCCGGGGGGGGGGGGGTTTTAGAGGCGGGGGGGGGGCGGCTTTTCCTTTCTTCGCGCCCCCTCGGCGCCCCCCGCCCCCTCT
>CALMUT010000270.1 GCA_937872925.1 uncultured Myxococcales bacterium
GCTACGGCCAACAGCCGCCGGGCTACGGCCAACAGCCGCCGGGCTACGGCCAACAGCCGCCGGGCTACGGCCAACAACCGCCGCCCGGGGGGTATCGTCTGAATCCTGCCGCGCAGCGCTCCAAGAAGCGGAGCGATTTGGAGATCGGATTCCTCTATGCGACCGCCGCGGCCTACGGCGTTGGCGTTGGGGTTTGGTTCTCGGCCGAAGTCGGTATCGAGGACCCGGGCGTGTTCTTGATCCCCCCCGCGCTGCTAGGCGTGGCAGCGCCTGTGGGCGTTTGGTTTCTCGACGACCCGGAAATGGACCGCGGCATGCCGGCTTCGATCGCCGCGGGCATGGCGATTGGCGCTGGCGAGGGCATCGGCATCGCGAGTTACCAGTTCGTGACCGCCGACGAAGATGAGGCATGGGGGTTCAAGGGGCTGGCGCGAGCCACCACCCTGGGCGCCACCCTGGGCGGAGTGGGCGGCTACGCTGTGGGGTACTACCTGGAGCCATCGCCGAAGAGCACGTTGCTCACGACCAGCTCGGTCATGTGGGGAGCGACCATTGGCAGCATGTTCGGCTACGGCGTGAGCGAAGCCGGAGTCGGTTACGGGATCGCAAACGACGACGCCTCTTTGGGCGGCCTCGTGGGCTACAACATCGGGCTTGCCGCCGGCGCCGCGACGGGTGCGCTGTACATCCCCAGCTACGAACAACTCGGTTGGATGTGGGCGGGCGGCGGCATTGGCGCGGCCGTGAGCCTGCCGGTGTTCTTGTTCTATGCCGGAGACGACGGGCCTCCGGCCAAGCGCGGGTTCTTGTTCATGGGAACCGCAACCACCCTCGGCATCGCCGCGGGCGCCGTCTTCGGCTCGGGCTACGCCGACGAATACGAAATCGGCAGCGTGGAGACCGAGCCCGAGTACGCCCGCATCACCTCGATTGGCCCCATGGCGCACCCAGGCGCCTTGGGGGTCGAGGTGGCTGGCATCTTGTTCTAGTCCCCGGGATCCCGCTGGGATCGAAGGACGGCGCCGTCGGCGTTGCGGACTCGTCTAATCGACGAGCATCTCGTCCGGAATCGGCTGCGGACCGGGCACGATGCCGGCGATGTCGGGATCGACTTCGTCTTCGCCCTCAGGGCGGGGCTCCCGCTCGGCCTTGCGCTGCACGCGCTTGATGGCTTTTTCCTGCTTCTTTTCGCGCTTCGCGCGCTCTCGCTGACGTTTCGTAAAAGTGGTTCCATTCGATCGCAATGAGACCTCCTAAGTGCTGGGACTCGACCCGGCCAGCGCGCCGAAATCGGCGGTTCTGCCGGGTTCGCACCGTCCGCTGCCACGGGGGGCGGCGGGTCGGCAATGACGCTGCGCAGCGTAGCAGGCCACCTGCCGCATTTCGAGAAATTTCACGGATTTCCGCGGAATTAGCCTAGATCCCGGGGTGCGCTTCGCCTTGTCGTCGGGGCCGGCGCCCATGCTAGTGTCCCCGGCGACGATGGCTACCCTTCGGTACTTCCCGCCCGACGGCCACCCCGTTCTGGTACCCATCGCCAAGCCCGTCACGACGATCGGCCGCGATCTGGGCAATGACGTGCACCTTGGGGACGCGAGCGTCAGTGATCATCACGCGCAGATCGTCTTCAACGGTCGCGACTTTCAGCTGGAGGAACTGGATAAGGGCGCGGACATCCTCATCAACGGCAAGAAGAAGCGTCGCGCCCGGCTGGTCAACGGCGACCGCATCCAGCTGGGCAAATCGCAGCTGGGCTTCAGCATGATGAGCGAGGTCCCCGCCGCCGAGACCGAATCGACGGAAGAGGGCCCCAACGTTCTGGCCAGTTTGCGCCGCCTACATGCGTTCAGCGAGCGGCTGATGACGAGCTCTAGCGTCGATGAATTGCTCGAGACGTTGCTCGACGATTTGATCGACGTGACAGGCGCGGCCCGAGGCGTTGTGCTGCTCGTGGACCTTGGCGAAGAAAAAAGCACGCCGCGCGTGCGGGTTAGCCGCAACGTGAAGCGCGAGACCATTGAGGATCCTTCCGGCGCTATCAGCGACAGCATCGTGCGCCAAGTCATCGAGTCCAAGCGCCCAGTCATCGTAAGCGACGCGCTGACGGACACCCATTTCAGCAAGAGCGAGAGCGTGATTGCGCTGAAGCTTTCCAGTGTGATGTGCGTCCCGTTACTGTCGCAGGGGGAAGTGATCGGCGCGATCTACGTTGGCAACGACGAGGTGAAGCATCTGTTTCACCGCGAACAGCTGGACCTGCTGACGATTTTTGCCGGGCAGGCGTCGCTGATTCTGCAGAACGCCATGCTGCTTTCGGCGCTGCGAGCTGACCAAGAGAAACTGAAGACCGAGCTGTCGGACAAACGTTTTGGCGAAATCATCGGGGCTTGCGCCAGCATGTTGGAGGTCTTTCGCAAGCTGCAGAAGGTTGCGGGCACCGACATCAGCGTGCTGATTACCGGCGAGACCGGAACCGGAAAAGAACTGATCGCCCGGGAGCTGCATTGGCGTAGCAATCGAGAAAAGGGGCCGTTTATCGTCGTCAATTGCGGCGCGATCCCAGAGAATCTGATGGAGAGCGAGATGTTCGGCCACGTGCGCGGTGCCTTCACCGGTGCGGTGGCGTCTCGCCCAGGCAAGTTCCAACAAGCAGACGGCGGCACGCTGTTCTTAGACGAAGTCGGGGAGCTCACGCCGCAGTTGCAGGTCAAGCTGCTACGCGCGATCCAGGAACGGATCGTCTATCGCGTGGGGGACAGCAAGCCGGAGAAGTGCGACATCCGTATTCTGGCGGCGACGAATCGCAACCTAGAAGAGATGATTGGAACCGGTGAGTTCCGAGAGGATCTGTTCTACCGCCTGAACGTCGTCAATCTGTGGCTGCCGCCGCTGAGAGAGCGGGGAGACGACGTGCTCATCATCGCCAAGGCGCTTCTGAGCAAATACGCTGACGAGCTGAACAGTTCCGTGAAGGGCTTTTCCCCAGCAGCGCTCGGCGCGGTCAAGAAGTTCAATTGGCCGGGCAATATTCGACAGCTGGAAAATCGAATCAAGAAGGCGTTGGTCCTCTGCGACAAGGCGCTGCTACAGCCTGAAGACATGGATTTGGGGCCTGAAGCCATGGATCCCATCGTGCCCCTTGAAAAAGCGAAAGAGGACTTCCAGCGCAACTACGTGCTCGATGTGCTCGAACGCAACAACGGCAACCGCACGCAAACCGCGCGAGACCTTGGCGTCGATCCGCGGACCATCTTCCGTTATCTCGAAAAAGAGCAGAACCCCATGCCCAGTGGTGCCGGCGGCACCTCGGGCGAAAAAGACGACTGAAGATCAGCGCCGCGATGCGCTTTTCCACCGTGCGGCCCGGGCGTCGCCTGCAGTCGTCAGCTCGCTCTTTCTTCGCAAGCGTCGACCAGGGGATAGAGGTCTTCGTTTTCGCGCATCATGCGTTGCCCCAAGCGTTGCAACAGCGACACCGTTTCGGTGGAAAAGCATGCCGGATCGGCTTGCACTGCGGCAGCGGAGCACCAGCGCTCGCTGTAGCTGGCGAAGTGGTCGTAGAGTTCTCCGACTTCCAAAAACAGCTTGCGCGCTTCGTCCCGCACGGCCGCGTGCTCGCTCTCCAGCAGCCTCGGGTATAGGGCGGCGTTTTCCATCGCAGCATGCACTTTCAGCTTGCCGGTGAAGCGCGCCAGGCGACGGCAAGCTTCTTCGGGGCGTTCCGCCAGGGTCTCGGCGTCCAGCACTTGCATCAGTTCCCCCGCAAGCTTCACCAGTTCCTTATGCTGCCTGCGAAAACGCTCCGTTGGGCGGTCCATGCTCGGCTACTACGCCTCAGGCCCCCTGACGGATCGCGTTTGAGCGAGTTTTCTCCGTGGCCATCGCCGGGTAGGATGGCGATCATGTCTTGGAATTTGCCCACACTTCTGCCGCTTTTGGCTGGGATCCTGGTCATCGGCTGCGGCGCGCGCCCGGGCGCACCGCCCCCGGCGCCGTCCCAGCGCTCCCCGGCTCCCGCCGTCACCGCCGCTGCGCCCGCCACGGCCGCGAGCTCCCCCGCGCCCACTGCGCCCGCTCTCACGGACGCGCAGCTGCGCACAGAGGACGAGCGCAACACGGTCCAAATATTTACCCAGTCCTCGGCTAGCACCGTGTTCGTCACCGAGCGCCGGGTGGTCGTAGATTATCTGGCCGGGCGCGCCGTGGAGGTTCCCGCGGGAGCAGGCTCTGGATTCGTCTGGGACGACCAGGGGCATATCGTCACCAACTTTCACGTGATCCAGAAAGCACGCAAGGTCACCGTCACGTTGCAGGACCAGAAGCCGTTGCCCGCCAAGCTCGTGGGGGCGGAACCGCGTCGAGACATCGCGGTGCTTAAGGTCTTCGCGCCGAAGGACAAGCTCAGTCCAGTCACGTTGCCTCCTGCCGGCCACCCGCTTCAGGTCGGGCAGAAGGTACTCGCCATCGGCAATCCTTTTGCACTGGACCACACCCTCACAACGGGAGTCGTGAGCGCGCTCGGCCGGGAGGTGGACGGCATCGGAGGCGTCACCATCCGCGACATGATTCAGACGGACGCAGCCATCAATCCTGGGAACTCCGGCGGCCCGCTCCTCGACAGCTCCGGGCGGCTGATCGGGATGAATACGATGATCCTCTCCAAGAGTGGCTCCTCCGCCGGGATCGGATTTGCCGTGCCCGTGGACACCATCCGGCGCATCGTGCCGCAGCTGATCAAGCACGGGAAAGTCGAGCAGGTGGGCCTGGGGGTGCGCATCGACCCGCTGCGCCGGCTGGAGCGCCGCTTTCGCATCGAAGGCGTCGTGATCCTAGGCGTGATCGAGGGCACTCCGGCGGCCCGCGCCGGGCTCCGGGGCTTGCGAGAGACCGCAGAAGGCGTCGGCCTGGGAGACGTGCTGGTCGGCCTGGGCTCCGAACGCATCAAGAATTACGACGATTTGTACAATGCCCTCGACGCGCGGAAGGCCGGGGAAAAGGTCAAGCTGCAGCTTCTGCGCGAGGGGCGGCGTATCGAGCTGGAACTGGAACTCGTCGTCGTTCAGTAGCGGCTCTGGCAATCGAACACGCGGGTGAAGGTGCCACGTGCATCGCCGTGTGCCGCTGATCTAGGATGCCGGCCATGCCCATTCTGGACTCCGTTGCGGACGCTGTTGGCAATACCCCTCTTGTGCGCCTGAGCCGCATTGGCCGAGATTTGCCATGCGAGCTCGTAGGCAAACTTGAGTTCATGAACCCCGGCGGCAGCGTCAAAGATCGCATCGGTGTGCGCATGCTGCTGGAGGCAGAAAAGAGTGGCCGCATCCGCCCTGGGGACACGTTGATCGAGCCGACCAGCGGCAACACCGGTATCGGCTTGGCACTGGCGGCAGCAGTGAAGGGCTACCGCATGATCATCACGATGCCCGAGAAGATGAGCCGAGAAAAACAGGTCGTGCTCGAGGCGCTTGGTGCGGAGATCATCCGCACGCCGACGGAGGCGGCATTCGACGCACCGGAAAGTCACATTGGGGTGGCCAAGCGCTTGCAAGAGGTCATTCCGCGTTCACATATCCTCGACCAGTATGGCAACCCGGATAACCCGGCGGCGCACGAAGAAGGCACCGGCAGAGAGATCGTCGAGCAATGCGAAGGCAAGATCGACGCTTGTGTGATGACTGCGGGCACCGGCGGCACCATCAGCGGCGTGGCCCGCGCCATCAAGAAGGCCGTGCCGAAATGCCAGATCGTGGGGGTGGACCCCGAGGGCAGTCTGTTGGCGGGTCCGTCCGAGATAAAGAGCTACAAGGTCGAGGGCATCGGCTACGACTTCATTCCGGACGTACTCGATCGCAAGTTGGTGGACCGATGGATCAAGAGCAACGATCGCGACTCGTTTCGGGTTGCGCGTCAGCTGATCCGCCAAGAAGGGCTTTTGTGCGGCGGCTCGAGCGGCGCAGCCGTCTGGGCGGCCATGCAGGTTGCGAAGGAGCTACCTGCTGGCAGCCGCGTCGTGACGATTTTGCCGGATTCGATTCGCAACTATCTGACCAAGTTCGTGGACGACGCTTGGATGCGGCAACACGGCTTTTCGGAGTCGGATTGGGAGATGGGCACCATCGGCGACATTGTGCGTACTCTCGCCGACGCACAGGTCATCTGCATCGAAGATGACTGCACGCTGGCGGATGCCGTTGAGCGTTTCAAGACCCATGGGATCTCGCAGATGCCATGCACGAGCAGTGGGCGGCTCAGCGGGATCCTGACCGAGACGGATCTGCTGCAAGTCCTGGTGCATGGACGGAGCCGCGACACCAAGGTCGCCGAAATCATGGTGCGCAACGTGTCTACGGTGACAGCCCACGAAAGTGCAAGCGCGCTGCCAAGCATCTTCGAGCGAGGCGAAGTAGCGATTCTGGTGGATGAGCAGAAGCAAGTGCAGGCCATCCTGACCAAGATGGATCTGATCGACTATCTGTCCGCGCGGGCGCGCCTTGCCGCGGCGCGGTAGTTCGTCTTTCCGCTGGGCGCCGCCCGAAACCGACCGGCAGTGGCTTTCCGCAGCGGCCCTCGCGGCTGCCCTCACCTGCGTTGCGCTGGTCTGGCCCAGCAAGGCCTTCCACGATGACGGTTTCGACGAGTTGCTGGCGGTCGAAGCCGTCGAATTGCAGCTGAACCCCAAGCACCCGGCCAGCGAGGTCTTCTTGCGCGCCACCTGGTCCATGGCCAAAGCACTGGGTTACTCCGGCCGCGCGCTGCAGGTCGCGCAGATACAGAACGCTTTGTTCCTGGGGCTTGCGCTTGGGCTGTTTGCGGCGCTCACCCACGCTCTGCTTCGCAGTAAAGGCTTCGCGCTGCTGACGGTCGCGTTGCTCGGAATGTGCCTGTCCGCGCTGCACTTTCGCCACGACCCGTACCTGTTCTATTGGCCGCCTAGTCTTGCGGCCTTCGCAGGAGGCACGTACCTATTGCTTCACAGCAAGCGTCGCGGTCGGACGCTGCTGGCCGCGGTGCTAGCCGCGACGGCCGTGCTCTTCAACCCGATGCTGGCGCTGCCTTGGGTGGGGCTGGCGGCCTGCGCAGCGCTGCGGGACTCGAGCCTACGCGGTCCGCGCGCCCTCTTTTCTGTGCTCGTTCCCGCGCCGTTGGTGGCCGCAAGCGCCCTGGTCGTGAAAGCGCCGCCGCTCCAGGCCGGCGCGCTCTATGGGGGGCTCCCCGAGGATGCGATGCCACAGCTGTTTCTGGCCGCGTGGGGCAGTGTATCCGCACGCAGCTTCGGCGCGTCCGAGGCAGCGGGGTGGCCCGAGGCGTTCGTGCTGGTCTTGTTCGCGCTATGTGTCGGCTTGACCTTGCAGGCAGCAACCCATCGGCGCGAGTTTGCTCCGCTGGCGCTACTGCTGTCGGCAGTAGCCCATTTAGCGTTCGTAGCGTGGTGGGACATCGGGCAAACGCACTTCTACTTCCTCGCGATTTGTCTGCTGTGGCTGGCGGCGATGCTCGCGCTCGTCGGGTCAAGTCGACGCTTCCGGCGTTTCTTCGCCACCGCCGCGACCTTGGCGACTGCGGCCATCGGGTTCACGAACCTCTTCGTCTATCTGATCCCGACTCAGAGCCCGGACCAAGACGTGCGCGCAGGGCTTGCAGCGCAGCCCTTCCGCGATAGCGACCTGGTCATCGGTCAGCGCTTTCCGTGGCTCGCCTTGGAGTACTTCCACCGCGTGCCCACCACGGGTTGGGCCACCCTCGCCGCGGATTTCGTTCCCGCCTGGGATCCCTTTCCGCATTTCGTCCGGCTCTACGAAGAGCGTCGGGCCGCCGGTGGTCGGCTTTACGTCGAAGTGGACGAAGCCTCGGAGCTGCTACTGCCTGCGGACACGTTTCTCGGAAGACGCATCGAGATTTCTAGGACGGACCTACGACGCGTTTCCCTAGGGGATGCTGTGTTCGTGGCAGGCCGCCGGTTCTCGCCAGTGCTGGCGCTCGGGCCTGAGGCTCCGTGCGCTGGGGCCTTTGCACCCGCTGGTGGCGGCGTCGGTGTGCGGGCATCGGGTTACACGGAACAGGGCTTGAACACGGATTACGCGCCTCGCAATGCTTTGGACGGAAACGAAGCAAGCGAGTGGCTCGCTCCCGATGGCGCAAAAGCGCACCTGGAGATTGTGTTCGAGCCGGCGCGGCCCATGCGGCGCGTGTTTGTCGACAACGCTTTGAACGCTCCCTTCGAAGATCGCGGCACCAAGCGCTATTTCATTACGGCCCACGGCACGAAGGACGAACGGCGCGTGCTGCACGGTGTGTTTTCTCAGCAGAAGCCACGGGGCCGCAACGTGCACGCGTTGGAGATGACCGTGCGCTGCTTGCGGATTGAGCTGACGGAGCACTACGCCCTCGGCGCGGGCCTCGCCGAGCTGTCCTGGGAGTCATTGGAGTCCCCGGTTGGGGGCGACTGAACCGGCTGCACGTTCTCAGGCAGTAGCTGCCGGAACCACCAAGCTTGGCCCAGCGCGCGCTTCTCCGCGCGGTCCAGGTTGGCGACGACGCGGGTCACGATGTAGTTCGCCAGTACCACCAACAGCGTGCCGCCCACGAAAAACAGCACCTCAGTGAGCCCAGCGGGCAGCCCCACGGCGAAAGGCTCGATGCTGACGCGACCCTCTCGAAACAAATAGGAACGTGGCAAGACGTCGAAGGCCTGCAGCGCCACGGGCACCGCGACCGCCAGGGGCGCGAGCACCTGGGTCGCCAATTGCACTGAGGCATTGCCCCGGAAGGCGATCAGATAGGTGACTGCCGTGGCGACCGCCAAACTCGGCACGAGCAAGTAGGGCCCGGCAAATACACTCAGTGCGCTCACGCTCGTGAACGACAAGAGCAGTGCAGCCCAGATCAACGGTCCCGAGAACGTGCCGCGACGATCGACCCAGAGATTGACGATCACGAGCAGGGCTGGGCCGGTGATCAAGAAGGCCAGCGCAGGCAAGCTGCGGATGCCCATGACTCCTGCCAGTGGGAGCAGAGCCAGCCATGCCGCGTAGACAAAGACCGACGCTCGGGCCGACTCACGGGCGGCGTCGTTTCTTTGCTGGGCCAGCTCCGCGACCGCACCGGGCGGCAGCTCTCGTTCGTTGCCCTGGAGCAACTCACGTAGCGTCGCCAGGGCGTCTTCGCGTGTGGGGTCCAACGCCAGCGCTCGGCCAAGGTCGGCGACGGCGGCGGCTCGGCGTTCGGAGTCTATGGGGCCGTGTGGGAAGGTGGAAAGGCGTGCCCGCGCGCTTTGCACGTGGACGGTTGCGGCGGAGCGGAAACGTTCTTCGTTTTCGACGCCGTCCAGGTACGCCTGCAAACGTTGCTGGAACTCTCGCGCAGTGGGTCGATCGCGGAAGAATCGTTGGGTCGCGTCAATGCACAGGGACGTCAGCACGGTCGGGAGGTCGCCGGAGGCCGCCAAGCGTTCCTCGATTGCGTCGCCTTGTGCCACTTGCTTGACCAACGCGTCCTCGTCACCCTCTCGCAGCAGCTCCCCCGTCAGGATCTCGAAGAGCACGACGCCCATGGCAAATACGTCCACTGCCGGGCCGACGCCGGCCCCGCCTGCCAGTTGTTCCGGCGCCATGTACTCCAATGTGCCGACGACCTTGTCGTTTGCTGATTCCGAAGTCGGAATTACGCGCACCGCACTCGGTCGTTCGTGGTCAGGATCGAAGACCTTCGCAACTCCCCAATCCAGTACGTAGACCTCGCCATAGTCGCCCAAGATGATGTTCTCGGGTTTCAGGTCCCGGTGCACCACGCCGCGCTCGTGGGCGTATTGCAGCGTCAGACTCACGCTGCCGAGGGCGGCCAGCAGCTGACGCAGACTGTGGGAAGGTTCGCCCCGGGTAGACGCGGCAAAGACCTGAGCCAAGGTGTGCCCCTCCACGTGGCGCATCGTGAAATACGCTCCGCCGGAGTCGCAGGCCACGAAATCGTAGATGGGCACGATCCCTGGGTGCTGCAACGCTGCCTGCACCTTGGCCTCGCGAATGAAGCGCTGCTTGCGGTGGTCCACAAGGGCGTGCCCGGACTTCAGTTCCTTGACGGCGATGTCACGACCCAGCGTGCGGTCGTGGTAGAGCCAAATATCGCCCATCCCACCGGATGCAACGAAGCGCTCCATGTCGTAGCGGGGGGGAAAACTACAGCGTCCCGAGGCCGTCTCGACGGTTTCGTCGCCGCTGGCGGTGCGGGTCTTTGCCGTGCGATCGAGGTCTGGAACAGACTTGGGCATAGTGCCTGCGCGAAGGGGGAACGGACGCTCCGCCGGATCCTTGAGTATGCCCGACCGCGAGAGCAAAGTCTCGCGTGGTTTCGTGGTCGCACCTGGGCTGGTCGGGCTGGTCGGGCTGGTCGGGCTGGTCGGGCTGGTCGGGCTGGTTGGGCGTGGGCTTCAGGGGCAGCGGTGTTGGCCGGAAGGGGCTTTGACTGCGTGGAGTCTAAGTTCGACGTCCACTTCGTCGGACAGCACCCACTCGTGGGGGGCGCCCGGTTCGATGCCGAAGGCGTGACGGTTGACACCGAAGGAGGCCTCGGCCTCGACGCTGGCGGGCGCGCGACTCGTTTGGGGGGCGATTTGGGCTTTTGGTGGGATCTCGCGTCCAGTGGCCAGGATGCGCAAGCGATGGGTGACGCCGCGCAAGGTGAGGTCGCCTTCCAACTCCAGGGTGGTCTTGTGGGCTTTGATCCGTGTGGATGCAAAGCTTGCCTTTGGGAAGGACTCGACGTGGAGGAAGCGCTCCGAGCGTACGAGCTCGGTGATCCAATCCGCGCTACCCTCCGCGCTGGTGAGGTCGACGTGAAGCGACAGCCGGCGAGGCGTTCCGTCGCTCGCCATGCGCACGCTCCCGCTGAACTCAGGGATGGAGATCTCGTGGCGGGTGCCCATCGCAAAGGCGACCCCGGGGGGGCGCGGAAGCCCCCTCTCCGTGCAGGAGAGGGGGGGGGGGTTGTCGGCCGCGGCGGGCCCGGGGGCGCCCCCGGGGGGCCGGTGG
>CALMUT010000271.1 GCA_937872925.1 uncultured Myxococcales bacterium
CCGCCATCCGAGACGCATTGAGTGGACGGGCACCCGGTGTGCCGGTGGATCTTCTTGGGCGCTGCGTGGTAGTGTCCGCCTGGCTCAGGCTTCACAGGCTGTCTCTGGCGTAGATGAATGTGGGGGCGAGCAGGGGCAACTAGGGATTCTTAGAAGGTTTACTCTAATGGACCGGCAGAACGCACCAGCCAAGAAACGCGCAGTCTCCAACAAGCGAAAGCCCTATCAAAAGCCGCGCTTGGTGGTTCACGGCACGGTTGCCGACCTGACCCAGGCCGGGGGCGTTCGGCGACGCGACGGCATCAACACCCGCGCGCCGTCTTGAGTCGAACGGTCGACGCCCAAAGCCGTGTCGTCGGCAAAGGATAGGCCTTTCCGCTGTCGGGCGGGCACCAGTGTGCAGATCCGTTCTGACGGGCTGTGCGATGTAACGGGGGCCTTGGGCGCTGCGCGACTAGGGCCGCACGCGCTTGGTATCCTGGGCCTTCTTAGTTCGCCCCGTCCGCTCCAACATGTTGTGGCCGCTCTCTCAGGGGACCTTGCCGGTCGGCGGGAAGCCATTGGCCTGCTGAGCGCGCTTTCGGAGTTGCAGCGAATTGGTGCCATTTGTCCTCAGGAAGATTCGGGAACGCTCGAGGCGGACGCTCAACATGAAGGCTTTGGAGCGGTGCCGATTCACGCCGCGATGCTGGGAGACGAGGTGCGGACGTTGGCGTGGCTGAATGCCGTACGGGCGCAGGTACGCCCTGGGGACGTAGTCGTCGACGTCGGCACCGGCACCGGCATCCTTGCCGTCGCCGCTGTGCAGGCGGGCGCGCGCCACGTCTACGCGCTAGAGGCGTCCAGCTGCATCGGCGCTGCCCGCGCCCTCATAGACGCAAACGGCGTCGCGGATCGCGTCACTCTCATCCGCGGCTGGTCCACCGCTCTGGAGTTGCCGGAGCGCGCCGACGTGCTTGTGTCCGAGATTCTCGACGACGATCCGTTCGGCGAAGGTATTCTGGAAGTGACTGCCGACTCCTGGCAGCGCCACCTAAAACCAGATGCGCGTCAACTGCCAAGGGCGCTGACGCTCTACGGGCAGCTCGTGGAAATGGACGAGGAGACGCTTCGCACTCACACGTGGACACCGTTGGGCTTAGAGCAGTGGAGCGTCCAGTATGGACTCAAGTTGTCGGCGCTTAGCACGGTTTCCGGCAGGGGATTCATGACCGGCGTGCGGCGCAGTCGCGCGAAGCGCTTCCGCGCGCTTTCGGACGCGATCTGCTTGACGCGAGTCGTGCTGGCCGAAGGCGTGGCGGAGACCTTGCAAACCTCAAGCGAGTTGGTCGTGCGCCAGGGTGGCACCTGCCACGGCCTCGTGACTTACTTTGTCGCAGAGCTCACCCCGGAGATATCGGTGACAACGGCCCCCCTAGCGGAGAACGGCGCCAGCCATTGGTTGAATCCGACGTTTTTTCTCGCGCAATCTCGCCAGGTCGTGACGGATCAGCGTATCGGGGTAAGCTACCGCTACCCGAGCGTACCGAGTCTTGAGGTGCAGTTTTGAGTGTCGGCGCCCACGACTACGAGGTCTTCGGGCTCCGCGTGGCCTCGGAACTCCCGCTTTGGCCCGGGCAAGAGACGCGGGCAGCACCGCCCGATGTCGAGGTGCGAATCGCGGCTCAACTGCATGGAACCGTTAGGGGCTTCACACTGACAGGCGAAGACACCACGACAGTCATTGAGGGCGCTGCAACGGTCCGAGTGCAGTCCGGCCGTCTGATCGAGCTTTGTCCGACTGGGGCTGTCGACGTCGAGACTCTGTCGGTGTGCGCCGCCGGAGCGGGGTTGGCGATGGCGTGTCACCAGCGGGGACTGATGATAATCCACGGTTCCTGTGTGGCTCGTGGAGATCGCGCCCTCTGTATTGCCGGGCACTCGGGCGTGGGTAAATCGACGCTTGCCGTTGCGGTTGCCCAACGGGGGATGTCGCTGCTATCCGACGGCATGACCGTGTTCGCGGCCAACGGCGCGCTTCGGTGTTTGCGCGGCCCAAGGATGGCAAAGTTGTGGCCAGACTCCCTCGAACACCTGGGCTGGGAACCAACACGGACTGAGCGTGTTACGCCGGCCTTCGATAAGCGGCTGGTTCACGTGGACGGCAGCGTTCCGTCGGAGTCGCGGCTCACGACCGTACTGATCGTGAAGTCGGGCGACGAGCTGAAGCTGGAAGCCTCCTCGCCTGGTGCGTCCCTCATGGGCCTCGTGAAACACGCTTACCTGGCTGAGCACCTTGCGGAGGCATCCGCGGCGGACCTGCTGGAAGCTTGGGCCCGCGTCGCAGGGATGTTCCAAGTGCGACAACTCACTCTTCCGCGGGGATTTTCCGCGCTGGAGCGCGCCGCGCAGCTGGTTGAAGCGCAACTCGAGCCTCGGTGAAGAGGGCCCGGGCGAGCCTGGCAAACCGGCTGAGTGCGGAACCAGGCGTGTGCCCAGCGCGGGCTGGCCGCCCAAGCGCTGCGTTGCCGTCGAGTCGGAGGTCACGGACGACCCGCGCGAACTGACCGCTGCGCACTACGGTCATGATTCGGCGGATGCGTAGCCGGTCCTGGTACTCCGGATCGCATGACGATGCGACGACATGTCGCAGGAGTGTGAGTTCAGCCGACCCCGGCTCCGGCAATCCTCCGCGTGTGAGGGTACGAATGAGGCCTACGATCGCGGCGATG
Organism: uncultured Myxococcales bacterium; assembly: GCA_937872925.1. Classification (GTDB taxonomy): domain Bacteria; phylum Myxococcota_A; class Polyangia; order Polyangiales; family Polyangiaceae; genus JACKEA01. The sequence goes on from CALMUT010000271.1 coordinate 2,712, forward strand.
TCGTTCTCGCTGATACTCGAACCGAACCAATTCGCGAGGTTTTCCGAGTCCAGCGCACCGCCCGACAAGCCAAGGTCGCTCAGGTCGGAGAGCATGCGCGCGAGCGAGTAGTCCAAGGGCGTGTCGCGGTGCTGAATGAGTCCATGAACAATGGCGTGGGCGGCCAGAACCTCGGGCACCGGCACGTGAATGTTCCCTCCTCCTGCCGCGAGCACCTCCGTCCAGCCACCGTGCAAGAGGTCGGGCGCCTCCACCTCGCGTTCATCTACGTATAGCCCCGGGATGTACCGGTGGACCTCGACGGCTTCCCCGAGTTCGTTACGCAGCCCGGGCAAGTGATGCGGGGGAGCACGTTTCGTGAGCGGCCGCATGCCCCGAGCCAGCAGACCATCCTGCAACCCTTGCGCCATCGGCGCCGGCACTAGTACGTCCAGGTCGCGGGCGTCCCGCGACCCCGGTGCCGTGTGGCCCGCCGCGACCAGCGCGCCGAATTTCAGCAGGACGACCGGGATCCCGCGTCTCTCCGCAACTTGAACGACTTTCTCTAGGGCGCCGAACGCCTGTCGATGTGCCGCGAGGGCGGCAAGGTGCGCGTGGGCCAGGGCTTGGGCGGCGGCGCCAAGCTCTAGCGAGAGGGTTTCCGCAGGAGTCCGACTCCAGATCCGCTCCGCTAGGCCCATACGACAACTTGCGTCGACGGCGCGCAGATCCATGACGCGCTGCGTTGTAGGCGACCCGAAGGCCCTGCTCAGCACCCACAACGTCGGGTCTGAAATCTTGATTTCTGGTGGCCGAAGGCCTGAAACAACGGGCAAGTCGGTGTGTTCGACGCTATCACGACTTGCTCGGCGGCATAACGTCAGCTAGGAAGCGGCGTCCGGGACCGGGGGAACCGCGCCGAGGATGCGAGCTTTTTTCGGGTCACGGCGCTGAATCCTTCGAGCCCAGCTGCACCCAAGTGTAGGTATCTCTCCGAGCAAGACCGTGAAAGACGATTCCAGCCAACCCGACCCATCCGACAGCCGCTCCATGGAGCATCTGTGGCGCGCGCTGCACAAGGGGCGCTGGTTGATCCTGGCTGTTGCGACCGTCGTCAGCGCCGCAGCCGCATTCTACACCCTCGGCCAAACCAAGATATACCGTGCCGTTGCGGTAATCCAGATAGATCCGACGCCGGTTTCCCCGTTGGGGGGCGACGTCCAAGCTGTCGTCACCATGGGTGCCGACAACTTCTTCACCAATCAAGAGTACTACGCAACCCAGTATCGCATTCTAAAGAGCCGGAGGACGGCGACGGATGCGGTGAAAGATCTGGGCTTGCATCGCGACGCATCGTTCGCAAAAAACCAAGCTGCGGCAAGCGGCACCGAAGTGCCCGAGTCGACGGCGGCAGACGCCCTGCTGGCTCGTCTTTCCGTCGATCCCATCAAGGAAAGCCGGCTGGTGACCGTATCGTTCGATGACGCAGATCCCGAGCGAGCGCGGCGGGTCTTGAGCGCGGTCATCAACTCGTACCTCGAACGCAACGTCGACGACGTTGCGTTGTCCAACACCACGGCGAGCAAGTGGCTTCAGGAGCAGCTCTCGAAGCTAAAGAAGGATCTTGAGAAGAGCGAACTCGCACTGCATGAGTTTAAGAAAGAAAAGCGCATTTTGTCGGTCTCGCTGGACGACCAAAACAACATGCTGGGCGACGAGATCAAGCAGTTGAACGCTGCTCTCACGCAGGTGCGTACCCAGCGCGAGCACGTGCAGAGTCGCGCCCAGGAGCTTTCGAAGGTCGACAGGTCGGATCCCGTCGCCCTGCCCGCCGCAGAATTGCTGGAAAACGGGCTACTAACGACTCTGCGTGGGAACTACATTAGCGCGAAGAGCGATCTCGCGAGCATTCAGAAATCCGGAAAAGGCGACAACCACCCGGATGTTCGTGCGTCGGCTGCCAGAGTTGCCACCACCCGTGATGCGCTTCTGAAGGAGATCAAGAACGTTCAAGATGCAGTTGGCGGCAACTTGCGAGCCCTCACCCGGGAAGCTGGTGGACTGAAGCGCCTCAATGACGGAGCCAAGCAGCGAGCGCTCGATATCAACATCCTGGAGATCGAATACCGTCGGTTGGAGCGGACCAAGGTGAACAACGAGAAGCTGTTTGGCGTGGTTCTCGAGCGCACCAAGGAGACTCAGCTTGCCAGCATGATGCGATTCAACAACATCCGTGTTGTCGAAGAGGCGCGGGCGACGGCGGGACCGGTGAAACCGAGGGTGCCCCTCAATATTGGCCTCGGAGTGATGGCGGGAGTGCTCCTGGGGCTGATCACCGCGTTCGCCAGGGACCAACTGGACCGGAGCGTCAAGACCTCGGACGATGTGGAGCGAGAACTTGGGTTGTCCTTCTTGGGCTCGTTGCCGCTGTCGGGCGGACCGGGGTCGGCGAAACGGGACATCAGCGATCGACCAGAGATGCAAGCGCACGATCAGCCGACGAGCGCCTTGGCCGAAGCCGCGCGAGGGATCCGCACGAACCTTCTCTTCATGTCCCCCGACAAGCCCTACGCGCGCTTGTTGGTTACCAGCCCGAGCCCCGGCGAAGGCAAGACAACGGTTGCGAGCACGATCGCCATCGCCATGGCGCAAGCGGGACAACGCGTGCTCTTGGTAGATTGCGACCTGCGGCGTCCCCGTCTTCACAAGGTGTTTGGCAGGAAGAACGACCTCGGTCTCACTAGTGTCACAATCGATCCTTCGAAATTGGATCACGAAGCACTGAAGACAGAGGTCGAAAACCTGTATGTGCTGCCATCTGGACCTCGGGTGCCTAATCCCGCCGAGTTCTTGCAGAGCGATGCGCTCACGGCACTGTTGAACCGTTTGGGTGACCAATTTGATCGCGTGGTGATCGACAGCCCTCCGGCGTCAATCGTTTCTGACGCAACGATTCTCGGGACCCGCGTTGATGGTGTCGTGTACGTTGTTCGCTCTTCGAAAACGCAGCGCGACGTCGCCAAGAAAGGCCTACGCTCGCTCAGAGACGTCGGCGCCCCTGTCGTCGGGGGCGTGTTGAACGCCCTCGATCTGGTGCGTCTCGGCTACGGCAAGTACAGCAACTACTACCAGTACGGCTACTATGGCCGCCACGAAGACGAGACGGACGGGCCATCCTGAACCTGTAGGGCACCTTGTCGCCAGTCTTTGACGGTCACGGGGATTCCGTTGGAAAGCAGGGAGGTTTCCCCCGCAGCCAGCGCAGATACTACGTCCACGGCGTGGTCGATTCCGGTCCGGAATGGAGTGTCGTCCTGGACGCTTTCAACGAAGTGGGCGAGCTCGCGGCGCAGCGGCTCGTCTTGGGTCGCCTGGGGAACATCGAATGCATGCGAGCGCAGTGCAGCATCAGCCGTGGCCAGCCCGACCTTCGGATCGAGTTGGAGCGAGTAGAACTTTAGCTTGTGAAGCGGCTCGAGGTCATCGAACACAGCCGAGCCATGCGTGCCGATCACGATGAAACGGCGCTGTCGTGCTTCTGCGCGGGGTTCGATGCGCAGCGTGGCACGGCGGCCGCACGCATAGGAAATTGTCGCTAGCTGCTCGCGAGTTTCCGGGTCTTCGGTGGCGACGACCTGCCGTGCTGCGCTTTCGAACAACAAATTGGCTAGGCTCACGTCGTGGGGCGCGAGCGACCACCAGGGCGGGTGTGCCGGTCCGGGAAGCCGTCCACCACCTCGGTGGGCAAGCACCGCCAATGGTGTACCCAGCAGCCGTGAGCCGACAGCCGCAAAGAGTGTACTTACCGCCCAATGATGCTGCAGTACGTAGCCCACCATGATGCGCAGGCCGCTTCTAGCGGCCGCCGCGCGTACCGCGAGCGCCCCAGCCAGGTCAACGGCCATCGGCTTCTCGACGAACACGTGTTTACCCGCCTCAAGAGATTGGGCCGCGAGCGCGGAGTGAGACCCAGGCGGCGTTGCGATAGCGACCACATCGACAGCTGAACACTCAAGTACTGAGCGGAAGTCGCTTAGCTTTTCGAACCCCCCATCAACGGCGTTGAGTCGCTCGGGGCTGGTGTCACACACCGCCGGAAGGTGGGCGGCAGGAGTCGCTTGGAACGCACGAATCAGGTTGACGCCCCATCGGCCTGCCCCGACCACGGCGATTCTGAGCACCGGCCTTGCGCCAGCGGCCCGCCAAAGCTCCGGGGCAGGGGTCGAAAGCATCCGGCCGCCTCATAACACAGCAAACCCGTTCTGATGCGGTGAAACTCAGTGGGCGTGGGCCACCAAATTTGGCGCCGGTGTGACAGCTTCGTTTCCCGCCGCGCTGACAACGGGCTTTACTGACGGCGGTGCGTCGGTGCTCGGCTCCTGGAGTTCTGGGACCATGACCAGTAGCGCAGCCCGCACTTCCTCTCTCGAAGTGCTGCTTGTCACAGCCGCGAGCGCCTCCAGTTGAACGCTCACGTCGTGGAAGTCGCCGGCGCTGAGTTTTCCAACGAAGATCTTTTCGTGTCGGGTTTTTTCCATCTTTTCTGCGTCGAAGGAAAGCTCTTCGAAGAGTTTCTCTCCCGGACGAATTCCGCTATAGGCAATTTCGATGTCCACGCCGGGTGTGAGGCCGCTCAACCGGATCAGCTCCTTCGCCAAATCAACGATCCGCACGGCTTCCCCCATGTCGAGGACCAGAATCTCACCGCTCTTGCCGATGGTGGCTGCCTGCATGACTAGTTGGCTCGCCTCCGGAATCGTCATGAAGTGACGCATCATCTCCGGGTGGGTGACCGTGACTGGACCGCCGGATTCAATCTGTGCCTTGAAGATGGGGATCACCGAGCCGGCAGAGCCGAGGACGTTGCCAAATCGCACAGCTACGAAATTCGTTGCCGCCCGCTGCGACAGGGCTTGGATATAGATTTCAGCGGCGCGCTTGGACGCACCCATGATCGAGGTTGGGTTGACAGCCTTGTCGGTGCTGATCATCACGAACGCTTCGCTTTGCACGCGCGCTGCCGCGTCGGCGACCTTCTTCGTGCCGAATACGTTGTTCTTGATGGCTTCACCCGGGTTCCACTCCATCATCGGCACGTGCTTGTGCGCGGCCGCGTGAAACACGACTTCAGGCAGCTCGGCGTCGAAGATGCCGTTGATGCGAGCGGTGTCGCAAACATCGCAGATCAACGGGCGCAGTTCCTGTTCGGGGAACGAAGCGAGCAGTTCCTGGTGAATGGTAAACAGGTTGAACTCTGCCTGTTCTACCAAGCAAAGCGTTTTGGGCTCGAACCGGGCGACCTGCCGGCAGAGTTCGGAGCCGATGGATCCGCCGGCTCCGGTGATCAGCACCCGCTTACCGCGCAAGAACTCACTGATTCGGTCCGCTTCAAGCGTAACCGCGTCCCGTCCGAGCAAGTCCTCAATCGAGACTTCGCGAATTCGCGAGAGATTCACGTGACCGTGCAAGATCTCGTACACGCCGGGGATGATCTTCGTGGGGATCCCGGCCTGGGTGCACAAATCGCGGATGCGACGGATCTGCGGTCCCGTTGCGCTTGCCATCGTGATGATGGCCTGCTGGGCGCCGCTCTTTTGGCTGAGTTCTTGTACTTGCTCGACGCTTCCCAGCACTCGAATCCCGTGCACGATGGTGCCGAGTTTGGCGGGGTCGTCATCAAGGAATCCGATAGGAACGAAGGGGACATCGGGGCGGCCGGCAATTTCCTTCGCAACCATGACGCCGGCCTGCCCAGCCCCCACCAGGAGAGTCGGGATCTTTCGCCGTACCGTGTCAATGTCTCGGCTCTTCGCACGCTCGTGAAGCAGGCGTCGCAGAACACGTACGCCTGTGATTCCCAGAAAACCCAAGACCGCGTTGACAGCCATCACGCCGATTGGGACGACGACGTAACTGGCGTGCGGGAATTCTTTGATGGCAATCGGGGCCAGGAACCGCAGCGCAAGCAGTACGGCGCTGCTTGCGCCGATTGCCGCACCGATCCGCTTGAGGTCGCGCAGGCCAATGTACCGCCACGCGATATTTGGTACTGAGAACGCGTACAGCGTAAAGAGTTCGAGCCCCACTACGTATGCCCAGGTGAACATGAGCAGCTTCACCATGTAGAACGGTGGCGCTCCGTCGAAACGAACGAAATACGCCGCCCAGTACGCAATGGACAGCACCGCAACGTCTGTTAAGCTTCGCAGTAGCTGCGCGAGGGTTCGGGTCATCGACTCTGACATTGGATTGCTAACCCAGCATTTGGACTTGGTTGCGCCGCGGGGCACATAGATTCGACCCGCTCGTTCCGCATCCCCAGGCGGACCCGGGTCGTAGCATCGCCGAATTGCCGATGCATCGATTTTACCACAAGAAAGGTGCAGTTTTGTCTGCCGGGTCCCGTCTTGCCCGGCGAAATACCAGGTGCTAGCTTCCGCCGCCCATGACTGTCAGCACCACTTCTTCCGACGCGGCCCGCTTTTTTGATGGGTTCGCGGCGCAGTTTGACACCCTCTATGACGAGCAGCGCGGCCCCGTGATGCGCTGGATCGATCGACGCTTCCGCAGCGACATGTTCGCACGTTTCGCCCTCACGTTCGAGGCGATGGGAGACGTCGCCGGAAAGTCTGTCCTGGACATAGGGTGTGGGTCTGGGCCCTATGTGGTCGAGACATTGCGTAGGGGAGCAGCGAAAGTAACTGCGTTGGATCCAGCCCCCGGAATGCTCGAGTTGACTCGGGCGCGTATCGCGAACACGCCGCATGCGGACAAGTGTGAGCTCGTTCTTGGTTTGTTTCCCGGGCCCAAACTCGAGACACACGACTTTGCCATGGCCATGGGCGTGTTGGACTATGTCGAGGACGCCGAGGGTTTTCTGCGTGAGTTGCGTCCGCTCGTTCGGCAGGTCGCAATGATCTCGTTTCCAAGCACCCACTGGTTCCGAACGCCTGTTCGGGCCGTCCGCTACAAGCTACGCAACTGTCCTTTGTATTTCTACGACGAGTGGAAGATCGAGAGCCTCGCGCGGCGCGCTGGGTGGACGAATATCGAAATCAACAAGATCGAAGGCGCTGGGCTCGACTACCACGTGTGCCTGCGGTCATGATGCAGCGTCCGCCGATCATCTCGGTCGATGTGGAGGATTGGAAGCAGTCCACTTGGGATCGTAGTCTGCCTATTTCCGAGCGCGCAGCGAAGAACACGGACCGAGTTCTGGAGGTGCTTGACCAGGCGGGCGTGCACGCGACCATGTTCGTACTGGGAAAGTTTGCGGAAGCCTTCCCGGGGACCGTCCGGAATATCCAGCAGGCTGGGCACGAAGTGGGCTGCCATGGCTTTGCACATGAGGAGATCTTTCACCAGTCGCCGGAGCAGTTTCGGGAGGATGTTCGGCGAGCGAAACACGGCATTGAGGACATCATTGGTGCGCCCGTTTACGGATACCGCGCGCCGGACTTCTCCATTGTGCGGAAGACACTTTGGGCACTGGATGAACTCGCGCAACTCGGCTTCGAGTACGACTCCAGCATCTTTCCGGTGCGCCACTCTCGCTATGGCATCGAGGACTGGCCGCTGCATCCCACCGAAGTGAAGCTTGAGGCCGGGCGCAGTATTCTAGAACTGCCCATTGCGACCCTCCCCTTGTTCGGTCGGAGGCTTCCTGTGGGGGGCGGTGGGTATCACCGCTTGCTACCAGGTTTTTTTGCTCGAATGGCGGCATCAACGGTCATGCAGCAAAACGACTTCATGTTCTATTGCCATCCGTATGAGTTCGACCCTGCGGAGCTTTGGGATACTTCCATGGCCATTCCGTTGAAGGTGCGCTTGCACCAAGGAATGGGGCGTGGGCGATTTGAGACTCGCTTGCGCGCCTTCATCCGTCGATTCGGCGGTGTGACGGCCAAGCAGGCGCTGGCTGGTCGTGCGCTTCCGACCGTGTGTGCCTCGGACTACGTCATGGCATGAGAGGGCTCGCGGGAATCGCCCAGCGGGTCGGATCGGCGATTCCTCGTGCATTCAGTAACCCGTCGTAGACGCCGTCGACTTGGGCGACCAGCCGGCGCAAATCATAGATTTCGCGCGCTTTTTTGCGGTTGTGCTCGCCGATGCTGGCGCGCATGTCCGCCGACGCTGCCAACTTGAGCATCGCGTTCGCGATGGCGCTCGCGCTGCGCAGACGGGTCACGAGCCCCCATCCGGGTTGGACCACGTTGCGGCATCCTCGCGCATCGCTCGCCACCAAGGGTTTGCCCATTGCGGCTCCCTCCATCAGGACGCGCGCGATGCCTTCGCGCCACGAGGGCAGCACCACGACGTCGGCAGCCGCGAAGAGCTCGGGCATGTCGCTGCGCTCGCCAAGCAAGAGCACACCATCTCCTTGCGCCCGCTCTAGTATCGATGCGGCGATACCCAGCCCTCTCTCCGTGTCCGTTGGTCCGGCGATAGCCAAGCGGACTGCGGGGTTCTCGCTCCGGGCGATGCGATGGGCTTCAAACAGCTCGACGAAGCCTTTTTCGTCAACCAGGCGTCCCGCGGAAAAAAAGAGAATCTCCTGGTCGGCCACGCCCATCGCAGTTCGGATGTTACGGCGGGCGCTCGCGTCGAAACGGCGCGGGTCGAATCGGGCCATGTCCACGCCGTTGCCCAGTAGATGCAAGACGTCGGGGTGCGCGCCGCCAGTCGTCACAAGCGCGTCGTAGTCGTCTTGGGATTGCACGAAAACGCAGTGGGCGACTTCGCTGGCAATGCGTTCCAAGCCAGCTACGCCATATTTGAACGTGGCGGGGCTGTCTAGAGAGTAGATCAAGCCGTTGTGGGTGTGCGCAACGATCGGCACTCTCGCGGCCGCTGCGACCACTCGTGCAGCAATTCCAACCTTCGCGTTGTGGGTGTGAACGATGTGGAACCGATGCCGACGATAGGTCCGATATAAGTCCAACAGCGCCTTTGGATCGCCCTTCGCCAACATCTTGCGTTCTAAGGAATGGGGAAGCCAGCGCACACCAGCTTGCTCGATTTCGTCAATGCGCGGACCGGGTGGGCAAATGCCGTAGACTTCCCAGCCACGATCGATCAGGTGCCGAATGTGCGGGATCGAGAGTAGCAATCCCAGGTCTGCTGACCAGACGTGAGCAAGTCGAATCACGCTCCAAGCGTAGATGAGTTGGCAGTGCCCAGCAACAAGGGTCGGGCAACCATCACTACTTCACGGTGCAGATGACCGCCTTGAACTTGCCGCGCGCACCAAGTTGAAATTCGGTCACCGCTTGGAATCGGAGGCGAACGCTCGTGCCCAAGCGCGCGGCCAGTTCCTGGCGCAGTCGCTCGAGGTGCTCTTGCCGAAATTGTGCTGGGTCGGGTTGGTACAGGACGTCAACCTCGTCCATCACGGTCTGGACGATCTGGGAGCGTACGATCGACGACGGGAGCTTCTTGAAAATCGGGTCTAGGCGGCCAATCCGGCCCCGTTCGGAACTGACCAGGTAGTCTTCTTCGCGGCCAATCAGCCGCCGAACTACGGGAAAGCGTCGCCCACAATCGCAGCGCTGGCCGCCTACGTCCAACTCGACATCGTCCCCAATGTCATAGCGGATAAGCGGCATGAATCGCGTGTGGAATGCGGTGAAAAGCGCTCTGCCTCGCGTGGCGGGTCGGCCGATGTCATCCACGACTTCGAGCACGCCTGAGTAGGTCAGGAAGTGATAGCTACCGGCTTCGCATTCTACGATGAACGGCGCCCCCTCCGAAGATGCGTATTGGTCCCGAACGGTCGCTCCGAACGCGGCTTGAATCTCTTCGCGAGCGAAGGCGGTCAGCGTCTCTGCGGTTGTGAATATGACGTTTGGCCGAAACTGCAGCGAGATCTTTCGTGCCAATATGTGCCGAGCCACGAGGTGCAGCGCGGAAGGGTATCCGTCCAGAAACTGTGGACGGAACCGGTTGAGGTTCTTGACGTACAGATCCAAGTTCTCAGACGATAGGTGGTAGCTGGAGTACAGCCGCTGCCGCAGGGCGTAGTTGGTTTGCCAAAATTGACGGGTGTTGTCGGATGGCGGTTTGACGATGCGGCCAGAAAAGGTCGCGCGGCGCATGCCGTGTTCCGCACCAAACCACGCCCGCCAGCTGTCAAGAATGGCCATCCGGGCCTGAAAGTCCGCTCGAAAGAAGAAGAACTCCATCGGAGTCCCAGTCGTTCCGCTGGTATGGATAGACACTAGGTCGCCGGTTTGCTGCGCCGTCCGGAGTCGCTTCAAATTGGTTCGTAGCGGTTCCTTCTGGAGCGGCGGCAGTTGCTTGAGTTCGTCCGCGCCGCTCACCTCCGGACAGCCTGCGTACAGTTCGGCGTAGAAGGGCGAGTTGGCACGCGCGTAGCGAACAAGTTCTCTGACGTTGGCGTCTTGCTCCGCGCGTTGTTGCACTTCCGTTTGCTGCTGCTTTCCGTCATACATGCCCCGCAGTGCGTGGTACACGCCGGTGTAGCGCTGCCGGACAAACTGGTAGCCGACCGCTGAAACCATGGCGTCACGCAGCCAGTGCGGACTGCGTGCATAGACGTCCTCTCGCAGGGACATGGTCGCTCTAGGCTTTGCTGAGACGAATCAACTTCGATTGGCCCAGTCCCTCTAGGCGCGGCGGCGAGCAGCCCAACTCATCCTCCCAAAAAGAACGGTCGCGGAAGACGTCCAGGACAAGCGGCAGGTGACCATCTTGGGAAAAGAGCACGCCGCCCGGTGAAAGCAACGGGTACAGGTACTTCAGGCAAGTCTTCGTCGATGACGCGAGATCCACGTCGAGGTAGGCGGCCGCGACCGGCTCGTCGAATCCGGGAAGCGTGTCGTCGAACCAGCCTTTCACATACGTGCAAACGCTAGGATCGCCGAACCGCTCCACGTTGGACTGTACCTCTTCAAGTGCCCCTTTATAGGAGCCAGGCGGAAACGCGGCTTCGTCACCAAAGATGTTCTTCCCGTGGTCTTCTTCGTGTTCGGGGATCCCCTCGAACGAATCGAACACCTTCAACTTGCGGCCCGCAAGCTTTGTGGCGAGGCTGAACTTGGCCGTGCTTCCGCCCTTGTAGCAGCCCGCCTCAATCACGCACCCGGGAATGGAGTCCGGAAGCATTAGAATCGCTTCCATAAAGCGCAAGACCTCGTCCTGCGTGTGCGGGCACTCGATGGAGAAGGTAGCCAAGAACATGCGCCGCAACACGCCTAGCCGCGTGCCCACCGGCAGTTCTAGTTCCGAGCTAGTCGCAAAACGCAAGGCGCTTTTGATGTCCTGGGGGTTTTTAGCCAATCTGAGACCCTCGTACACGGGTCGAGGCAGATTCGACTTGAGAAAGGTTTTTGCACGAAAGAGCATGTCGTCACGTCCGTCCAGGGCTCGGGCTTTGGTTTAGTTGCCTGGCGCTACCCACGATTCACAGGCGTTAACATGGCTTTACGGGCAGACAAAGCCTCGTATTGACGGCCGCGAAAGGTTCGCAATCGCTGGCCGTCCGCTTGTCCGATCGGACAAACGGGTGCTTAATTTGTTGGTGTACCCGTGGCGCGCGCTTCTTGTTTTGCTTCTAGTTCTGTGCGCTGCGCCGGTTGCCCGGGCGGCCGTATCGGACGCCAGCTTCACGGAGTCCCCCTACGCGAAACTCAAGACCATGATCACGGGCATCGGTTGGGCGCCCGACGCAACCGGTCGCCTCTTTGCCATTCGCCAGAACGGTGTCGTCGAAGTCATCGAGAACGGCGTCGCCGCTGCGACACCTTTTGCGACCATTGACCCGGTCCACGCAATAGCCGAGTGCGGTCTGCTTGGATTCGCTTTCGACCCAGGCTTTAGCGACAACGGGTTCATCTACTTCTTCGTGACCGTAACGGCAGCGGAACAGCAGATCATCCGGTATCGTGCGCAAGGAAACTTGGGCGTAGAGAAGACCGTCATCATTTCTGGACTGCCGGCCAAAGACACCTACCACTGCGGGGGCGGGATCGGTTTTGGAGCGGATGGGAAATTGTACTGGTCTACTGGCGACCTAGGGATCTACCTCGGAGTCGACGACGATCTTACGTCGCTCGGTGCGAAGGTAGGCCGGGCGAATGCCGATGGGACGGTGCCCAAAGACAATCCGTTCTTTGACGGACCAGGGCCGAACAACGACTACGTATGGGCGAGCGGATTCCGTAGCCCGTTTAGCTTGACGTTTGATCCCGCTCAGGAACGGCTTTGGGTCAGTGTGGCCGGTACTTTGTACGAGCAGGTATTCACGCCGACTGCCGGATCAAATGCGGGTTGGGACGACTACGAGAACAACCAACCGCCGGGGTACTTATCTCCGACCATCGCGTATCGCACGGGCCAGGCGGAAGTCCGCGACATAGTTTCCGCTCAGCGCCAGTCGGGGCTCAGCACGTTTGCCACTAGCGTGCCGCACGGGTTTCGAGCTGGTACCAAATTGACCGTCGCAGGCGTAGCCGACGCTAGTTTCAATGGCGCTGGCTATGTTGCCACGACGCCGAGCCCGACTGAGTTTAGCTTGTCGCAATCCGGTGGGGCGGCATCGGCCGTGGGTGGCACTGCGACCACCCTGGACATCGGCCGCGCAATTACTGGTGGTACATTCTGGGATTCCAGTGCCGTTCCCCCGGAGTATCGTGGAAACTTCTTCTTCGGTGATTACGTGAGCGGCAACATAGTGCGTACGCGGCTCGACGCTTCGAGTACGCCGCTCTCCGTCGACCTGTGGGGAACGTACAAATTGCCCACGGACATGGCCGTGGGCCCGGATGGCGCCCTGTATTATTCGAGTTACGGTAGCGCAGTCGATGGAGGCACCATTGCCCGGGCCAGCTATATGCCGAAAGGTCAGGGTATCGTCGTGTCACCACTCCACGTGCGCGTTCCCGAGAGCGTAGACGGCTACGTGCACGTCCGCCTTGCGCTGCCGCCAAGTGGCGCGGTTGCGGTTCAGACGTCGCGCATGGCCGGTGACGCGGACGTCAGCATCGTCCAAGGCGCTGCTCTCTCCTTCGACTCCGTGAACTGGATGGTTCCTCAACCAATCAGAGTCCGCGGCGCAAAGGATGCCGACGCCGTGGACGACGAGGCGAAATTGCGCGTCGCGAGCGAGGGTCTCCCAGCGGAAGAAGTTATCGTGCGCATCACGGATCCGGGCCCCGTCCGCATGGTGGTCACCCCTGCGCAACTTGCCATGACCGAGGGCGAATCGCGCTCGGTGCTGGTTTCGCTGAACGGCAGGCCCGAGTCGCCGGTGTCCGTCAAGACCCAGCGGGTTTCCGGGGACGTCGACGTTCAGGTCGTGTCAGGAGAGACGATCGTGTTGGACCCGACGAATTGGGACGTTCCTCAGCAAGTGGTCGTTCAGGCTGCCGAGGATGCGGACATTACGGACGACGCGGCGTTTCTGAGCGTGACGGATGGAGTTGAGGAGATCAGTGTCTCCGTGAATGTTGCCGACAACGATTCTGTTTCCGATGCAGGCGCATCGGAAGCGGGGAAACTGCCGTCCTCCGCCCCCTCCGCCCCCGCTTGCGGCTGCCGCGTGGTTGCTCCGTCTCCAGACGCTGTGCCGTGGCCGCTAGCGTTGCTGGTCCTGGGGCCAATGCGATTGCGCCGGCGTCAGGGGTGAACGGGCGGCCGATAGTCTCGTACCGGCACTGCGGGCACACCAGAGCACAGCGTCATGGGTGGCAAGCTATGAGCGACGACACTGCCTGCAGCGACGATGCAACCTCGTCCAATGCGGACACCGGGCAAGACAATGACGTTGAGGCCGAGCCACACATCGTCCTCGATGTGGATGGCCCGCGGTTCGTCCGTCGTACAAATGCGTTGTGTGACGTCTGGAAAACTAGCGTCGTGCCCACTAGAATCCAGGATCTGGCAGTTGGCTGCGATCAAGCAGCGCGCTCCGATGTAGACGCCAGATCGCGCGTGGACGCAAGAGCCATGGACGCGGCTCTCCCTGCCAATCTCGATACGAGCACCGCTCCGTGACACGATCAGCCGGACTGGCGAGTGCATACTGGCGTGGTAGTTCGCGGGATCCGAGTTGAGGGTGGCTCCTTCTGCGATCCGGATCGTGCCGCCCGCGACGAGCTCAATGGTTGGCATCCCGTGGAGCAAGATCGTGCCGTCGAGCGTCAGACCACTGCGACCGTACCGCGCCACCAAAACCCGTTGTCGGGCGTCGCGAGCCAGCGCCGCCGCGGCTCGACGAAGAAGGCTTGCACGCGAGGGCGTTGCTCGGTTCTCGCGGACCATGACGGGCGCGTCCCGACTCAGAGTCCCCACTTCGTCTTCAGTTCGGTCCGTACTTTCTGGCGCTCCGACGGAGTCAGTTCGCGGTCGTACATGATCAGTTCTCGGATGTCATAAGCTGCGAAGTTTGCGCCCTTGTCCGTGCAAAGCGTGCCGGCGGCAAGGAGCGTGGCCGTGCCCGTTGCAGCATCGGACGCCTCCACCGTTCCATCCAGAACAAGTTCTCGCTTGTTGGGGTTCACCGCAAGTTCGAACATGCGCGTGGACGACGCAACCTGGGGCTTGGTAGCACGCAACTGCGCAACGCTTGCGGTGTCCTGGTACAGGAACATCGTTTCCGAATAGTAGCCTAGGAACGTCTTGGTGACGCCCGATACCACGCTTAGCGCGCGATTGCTCCAAACCGCCTTTTGTTCGGCAGCAAAGTTCTTGCTCATGACGAAGAACAACGTGTAGCTGCTGGCCTGCACGGGCGTGCCTGTAAACGTCAACTCATGGCTCACCCCGTTGCAACGCACGACACGGTCTGGCCCGACGAGCAGGGTTTCCGGGGTCTTGGCGCCAGCCGCGGTAACGGACGTGCTCCCGCATTTGCTCGACCAGCCCGTTAGGTTCTGTCCGCTGAGGGTCATCGTCGTGACGTCTGCCGCGTCCAACCAAGCGACGCAGTTGTTGATGTCCGATGGTTGCCACGGCGGCGAGCCACCCGTGCCACCCGCGCCCCCGGTTCCGCTGTCGACCCCACCGCCACCGTCGATTCCGCCACCCGTTCCGCTGTCGCTACCGGCAAGCCCGCCCGTGGCACCAACGCCGCCAGAACCGCCCAAAGTCCCGCCGATGCCGCCAACCGCCGCTTCGGGAAAGCCGCCGGTTCCTGTGCCACCAGTAAACACGCCGCCCGTGGCACTTGCGTCCAACGGTTCGCTCGCACTCCCGGCACCGAACTCGTCCAGGGAGCAAGATACGGCGAGGACAATAAGAACGAGCGCTTCCACCCCACGCATCCTAGGCATGGATGGACCTTATCACGGGCCGTCTGCGCTGTGCACGGGTCTCGGGGCTGCGCAATCTCGCGCAGAATCGCGCGCCGACAGCACCAGTTCCAAGGACGCCAGAACCACTAGGGCGTCGCCGTGATTTGCGAGTCGGGCGTCGTGTCGGCGCCACAAAGCCTCCATGTCAATCCAGTCCACAACAGCCCTCTTTTCGAGGTCGGAAACACAGCTGCGGATCAGTTCTCTCGCGTTCGGGCTGGACCGAATTGCCTCATTGAAGTCGTTGTACTGGTGGTTCGGATAGTTGACGGCGGGAATGAAGCGGTGCGCCAGCTTCCGGGCTCTGTTCGCCCAGAATTTTGCACGGATGCGCGGCGCGGAAGTGTCGAAGTGGTGACCGAGGCGGTTTTTTGAAGGGAGGTCGAACAGCCGCGAGTAAGCCCGGCGCGCGATGTCGATCATGAGTCGTTGTCCGAGACGGTGTTCTGCTGGGACGCTGAACATGAAATCCATCCAGGGAGAATTGATGAGGGGTGTTAGATACTCAAAGCCCCGAAACAACACCAGGGGCGCCGTAAACTTTGCAACGGCCTCGTCGAAGAGCACTTGTTCGTCCCAGCTCAGCTGACGTGGGTCTTGACGGCCTCCGCCCATTCGCGACACGAGTGCGTCGTCATCTGCCGTGAAGAGCCGAGTTGAGCGGACGAACGTTCGGCTCCGAAGGTGCAGACGCTTTGCTGCGTCCAGGCTTTCGGAGGGAGGATCGTGGAGGTGGCTCCCCGCCACGGCATCCCCAACGTAGCCGGACCAAATACGGCACCCGCCTAGCAACCGATCCAACGCCCAAACGGGCGGATGGTGGAATAGCACGGCCTGGCGGCCGGTGCGATTCGCAACGTCGGTGAGCTCATCCCGATGGTAGTTCAGGTGCCGGAACGAAAAAGCGTGGTGACGTGTGCCGATCGCTTGGGCGACCTGGCTGCCAATTTCCAAATCGTAGCAGCCAGGGACGCCAAACGTGTAGGTGTGTAGGTTGGCCGCCTCGGTGCGCTCGAGCAGCGCCGCCAGGATGATTCGACTGTCCAACCCGCCGCTGATCGGAACGACGTGATCGCGTCCCGACTCGAAGAGCGCGTCAATGGATTCGTCAAAGCACCGCTGGCCCAAGATCAGCAGGTCCTCGGTTCCGACATCGTTGTAGGTGTTGGTGTCGATCCTGCTGAAGTCGATTGGCTGCCAAATCTCATCGAAATCGATGAAGTACCCGAGCCGCAGAAAGGACTGAATGTTGAGCGCGTCTACCATTTTCTATGGTCTTGTGTTCACTCCGAGCAGTCGGCGCGTGCGATGCGAAACGAACTGCATGGTGGAAACGATCAGACTAGCCCCGATCCAATTGCCGGCGGCGCGGATGGTCTCGTGTCGCGGCATGCGTCTGCGGTGTTTGTCTGGGTTTCGCGCGCCAACGCACATGAGGTAGATCGCTGCGTTGCGAACGGGGCTCTCAGACTCGTAGATGACCTCCAGCCCGTTCTCGTCCATCAACTTGCGCATGCATGACGGAGTGAAGCGCCAGTAGTCCCCGTACGAATCGCTCTCGTGCTGCACTTGGCTGAACGGCACGACGACGATGACCACGTCGCGCGACATCGCGCACATGTTCGCGAATGCCGTGCGAACTTCGTAGATGTGTTCGAGGGTGGTGTGATTGAAGACCACGTCGTAGCGCCTGGATAGCTCCCTTGGCAGCTCAGATGTGAGGTCGAGTTCCACTTCGTCCGCATCTCCAGCGAAGCCCCGATGCCCCGTGTAGTTGGTTCGGTGGTACTCACTCGCGTTGGTGAAGTACTCGCGATAGCGGCTGCCTTGTTTGTCACGGTCATCCCAGCCGGAAACGTTGACGACGCTTCCATCGAAGAGCGGGGCCAGCTTGGCGATTTCCTGGTTGGACCAATACCGGGCTGCCAGGAACTTCTTGTCAATGAGCATTCTTTTCAATCCCTGTGCGTGTTTGGGCCGGGCAGTGTACAGCACGTGCTAACATTTCAGCGCTCGTGAATCACACCGCGGGTGCGGTCGGTCGATTCCGGCGCCGGAGCATCAGAATCGCCGCCAGCAGGCCGGATGCTGCAGCCAGCGCAGTTACCAAGATGTCCGATAGGCCCAGTATTCTCGCCACGATGACCGGGCTCGCAAACGCCACAGACGCGCCCAGGGCGGGGGCGATTGGGCGGAGCATCCGGGCGGGCCGGTTGTTGCTGAGTGCGGTAAGGTAGAGCAAGTAGAGCGCCCACGCGGCTGCGATGCACATGCCGGAGAGCGCGATGGCGAGGCGGGGAGAAGCGAGCAGCCCACCCGCTACGATCGGTCCAACCCGACACACCAAGAGAAGGACCTGAAACGCCGTGCCGGCGCCTTGTTTCTCGAGCACGTACACCAGCGGGGTGAGCGGGAATACGACCATGGTCAGCGCAGTACGCAGGCACAACCATTGTGCGTAGACGCCCGCTTCACGCCAACCGCTGCCGAAGAACACGGCGAAGGCGCTCGGCGCTCCGGCGGCCAGCAACGCAATGAACGGAATGCCGAGTTCGACCATCTGCCTGAAGACTCGGCTAGTGAGTTCCGCCAGCGTGCCGTCGCGCCTGGCATCGGCTGCGGATGCGAAGAACACTCGCTGCGCCGAGGACCCGACGAGACGAATCGGCACCAGGGTCACGCGATCTTGCAGCGCATAAAAACCGAGGACCGACGAGCCGAAGAAGTACGCGAGCAGAAGCGGAGGCGCAAAGTAGCTCACGGCATTGACGGTGACTTCTGGGAGCGTGAGTAGCGGGAAGCGCCGGTAGCGACTGGCTGCAGACCAGATCCGGCTTGGGCTTAGTTTCGGAAGCCATTTGAGCGCCGGCCGAAGCAGCGTCGCGGTGCCCATCCATTGCCCAACGAGCTGACCAACCACCAGGCCCGTGGCACTGGGAGACGTGAGGCCCCAGCCGCCTTGGATCCCCACGAGACCGGCGGCCCGGGTGACGCTGGTCTTCGCAAGCGCGCCAAACGACTTTGTTCTCACGGCCCATTGCGAGAGGGCTTCAAAGGCGCCCAGACCGAAGCCCCCGACCGGAACCAGCCAGAGCATCCAGGAAAGCGGGGCGGTGCGATGCCACGCCATCAATCGGTCGTGAAACAGCAGCAGCAGGCCGGCACCGAGCCCCGAGGTGACCAGGAAGGCGAGGAGCGACAGTGCCAACACATTCACGGCATCCACATCCGATTCCGGAACGGGGACGGCGAGCTGGTAGGCCAACCCTCCGACCATCGCGATGATCCCGGTCAACGATGCGTAGATGGCGAGCGTGCCGAAGTCCGCCGGCACATACAGTCGTGAGAGCAGCGGAGACGCCCCGATCGTCAGCAATTGGCCGAGCGCCGTACCGCCGCTGACGACGGCAACCGCGCGGCCGAACGCGCCGCTGGGCAACAGCTGTTTGAGCCGATTTGCAAGTGGCGTGCGAAGGGTGCTCATGAATCGCCTGGTGGCGCCGCCGGACGCCCGTGCAGCAAGGAGTAAACGGTTCCAGGCCGCTGCAACTCTCGCCAGTGCCCGTGTTCGACCACCCGGCCTGCGTCCATCACGATGACCTCGTCGGCAATTTCGGCCGCCCAAGGGCGGTGGGAGATCAGCAGCGCGCTGACGCCGAACGGCAAGTCGCGCATGTGTTGCGCGAGTGCCTTCTCGGCCGGCGGATCGAGCTTCGACGTAGCCTCGTCGAACAGGAAGTAGTCGGCACCCACCTTGTAGAAGGCTCGCGCAAGCGCCACGCGCTGCCATTGCCCAAGGGACAACTCGTGTCCGTCCGCGAACCACTTGCCGAGTTGAGTGGCGTATCCCTGGGGCAGTGCCCGGAGTTCCGCGTCGATTTGCGCAACTTTCGCCGCTTCGTTCCAGCGAACTTCGTCGTCGGCCCTGTCGGGGGTGGATATGCCAATGTTGCGGCCGGCAGAGAACTGGAAACAGGAGAAGTCCTGGACCATGACCGCGAGACGGCGGCGCAGCGCGGCGCGATCCCACTCTCGAACGTCGAGACCGTCCATCAGTACCGTTCCCGTTGACGCTGGATAGAGCGCCGTTGCGAGTTTCAGGAGCGTGCTTTTCCCGGCACCGTTTCTTCCGACCACGGCGAGCTTCTTCCCGGGTGGCAGGTGCACGGAAACGTCTTCCAAGGTGGGGCGACTGCAGCCGGGATAGCAAAAGCTCACATGTTCGAAGCGTAGTCCATCCGTTTTGTCCGGACCTGCTGTGGCAGTGCCGGGCCAGATGTTCGTTTCACGCTCGAGCACGCGGTACAGTGTCGTTAGATAGAGGTTGTCTTCATACAATCCCGCGGTTGACACCACGAACGTTGCCAACGTGCCCTGAGATTGCCGCAGAACTGCGAAGAGCATCACCATCCCGCCGACCGTGATCTCACTGTTGATAGTTGCACGGGCGACCCAAGCGTATGCGAGCGCGAGAGCCAGCGCTCCGACAACGGTTACTCCCAGTCCCCAGCCGCCGCGGCGAATGGCAAGCCCTCGGTCTTCGTAATAAAGGTGGTCAAACACACGGCGGTGCCCAGTGAGAATCAGGCTCGCGGCACCGTGCAGGCGGAGTTCCTTGGCGTGTGTATCGGTCGTCGCCAGTTGTTCCAAGTAGTTCTGTTTTCGTGCCTCGGGGGTGTGCGCCTTGAACAAGCGAAATGCGTCTGCGTTGAGGCGCAGTTCCGCGAACAGTGCTGGTATCGCGGCAGCAAGGATTGCTGCGACGAGAACCCACGAGAACCGAGTGAGTAAAGCCACGTAGCCAGCCAGCGCGATGGCGTCTTGCAGGCTGGACAGTACACCTCGCACCAGACTCAGCGGTCTGGTCTTGGCCTGCTCGCGCACCCGGGCAAGTTCATCGTGGACCAAAGGGTCTTCGAAGTCCGCGATTTCCAGGTCCAGCGCCTTGCGCATCAGCAGTTCGGTCACTCTTTGACCCAGTTGCACCCGCAGGAGAGCTTCGGACAACGAAAGACCCCGGTAGGCTCCGAGTAGAAGCACGATGAGCGCGAACTCGAGGCCGATCAGTTGCACGGCCGCAGTTTCGGACGCCGCGCCGGTCATCGCCGCCACCACGGTGTCGACGATGAGCTTCCCGACGTATGCGACAGCAGCTGGAAGGACTCCTGCAAGGACACTCAGAGTCGTCAGCACGGCACAAAGTCGGCGGTTCGTGTCCCACACTAGGCGGAACGCTCGCAATGCGTAGGTGCCCGCTCCAAACAACCTCGACATCCCTGGCCGGCGGTTCTCCGCCATGTCATCTGGGCCGCTGGGTGGTGCCATAGAATCGATCAACGGGGAGGGTTGGTTGAGAGTACAGCAAGAAACATTCGCAACGAACAACGGGCTGGAAACCGGCGGCTCGGCTCAATAGCAGGGCTCGGACCCCTATGGTAGCGTCCGCGCACCGCGACCCAGACAAGAGGCCGGAGCCGACGTGGTCTTTAACTCCTACACCTTTCTGCTCTTTTTCGCCGTTCTGCTGGGTCTGTACTATGGGCTGCGGAGTTGGACTGCGCGCAAGGCTCTGCTCCTGGTTGCGAGCTACGTATTCTACGGTGTTTGGAATCCTCCGTTTGTCCTTCTGCTCGTGTTCTCGACGGTGGTGGACTGGACAGCTGCGCGTCGCATCGCAGATTCAGCGAGTGCCCGGCAGAAGAAGGCCTGGGTCACGGTCAGCCTAGTCAGCAATCTCGGGATCCTGGCGGCGTTCAAGTACGCGGACTTTGCCCTCAGCACATTTCAACAAGTGTCCGGCAGTCTCGGCGTGCACTTCGAGCCGGTGAGACTAGGAATCGTCCTGCCCGTCGGTATCTCGTTTTACACATTTCAAACGCTCTCCTACACATTGGATGCGTATCGAGGGGCACTGCGGCCAGGCCGAAACTTTTTAGACTACGCGCTCTACGTCACGTTCTTTCCGCAGCTCGTTGCAGGGCCGATTGTGCGGGCGGTCGACTTCCTTCCACAATGCGAAACTCCGAGGCCGCTGGACTGGAACCGCATCGCCTGGGGCACCACCCTTGTGCTGATTGGCGTTACTCAGAAGTCGGTGCTTGCAGATGGGTTCTTCGCGCCGATTGCCGAGCGGCTCTATGCTGGTTCCGGGACGCCGGGATTCATTGACGCATGGGCCGGAACGCTGGCGTTTGCCGGGCAGATCTACAACGATTTCGCCGGATATTCCACCTGCGCTATTGGCACGGCACTGTGCCTCGGGTTCGAGCTGCCCGAGAACTTTCGATACCCGTACGCTGCCATCGGCTTTTCAGACTTCTGGCGCCGATGGCACATCAGTCTGTCCACATGGCTGCGTGACTACCTGTACATCTCGCTTGGCGGCAATCGCCGCGGCGCTGGGCGGACCAATGTCAACTTGATGATCACCATGCTGCTTGGCGGTTTGTGGCATGGCGCCTCGTGGACCTTCGTGGTTTGGGGTGGGCTTCACGGAGCGTACCTGGTGCTTGAGAAAGGGGTGAAGCGCCTGCTAGGCGACTCGCCGTTTTGGCGTTCGGTCCCAGCGCGACTGGTGGGGGCCGCGCTCACGTTTGTGCTTGTGTGCGTCACGTGGGTCTTCTTCAGAGCCGACTCGTTTGCCAAGGCTTTCGAAGTCGTTCGGGCCATGGTCGGCCTGGGCGCACACGGTCGACACATGGTGCGAGGCGAGGACGTCGTGATCGCGTTCGGACTAACGACGTTGATGTTGGCCTACCAGTGGAGAATGCGTGGGCATGTGCTTTCGGAACTCGCGCGCAAGACACCCTGGCCGTATCGCGCGGTGGCGATGGCCGCGATGCTCGTCGGTATCGTGAACATGTCGGGAGATGATCGTGCCTTCATCTACTTCCAGTTCTAATTCCGTCCCACCCAACGGGTCCGTGAAGCCATGGCTGTTGGCGCTGGTGCTGGCCGTTGGCGTGCTCGCGGGACTCGAAGCGCTCGCTCGTTCAAACGGCCACCGTCCGTCCGTTGCCGATGATGCGCAGCTATGGTCCTACTGGCGCAAGCAGGCCAGTTCCGAGGATTCACGAACCGTTGCACTGATAGGTGGGTCCAAGATCGAACTGGGTTTTTCGCCAGCCACGTTCAAACAAATCTACCCAGAGTACGCACTCGTTCAATTGGCGGTGAACGGCACCCAGCCGGTTGCGTCGCTTCGCGATCTAGCGGCAGATTCTTCCTTCCGAGGCGTGGTGATTTGCGACGCCACCGAACAGAGCCTTGAGAAGGAGTACTGGGACTCCCAAGAGCACTTGGTTCGTCAGTATCGAGCTGGCGCGCCCCTGGACGCCGGGCTCAACTTGAGGGCGTCCCTGTTTGTTCAGACCAACTTTGCGATGGCTGGGCCATTTCTAAATTTGGCTAAGATCGGTGCGGTCGCCGTGGCGAGTCGGCGCTTTCGGGCACCGTACCACGTGACCACGTTCCCGGATCGATCTCAAGAAGCTGACTTCCGGAAGATCCACGACCTAACAGCCTTTCACGAACAACACGTCCGGCGTGTCAGAGCGACCGAGTACCCGGACACCACTCCAGAGCAGTGGCTGGCATCGTTTCGGACCGTCGATGCAATGGCAGCACAAGTCCGCGCGCGCGGTGGCAAGGTGGTGTTCTTGCGCATGCCGATCGGGCCAGCCTTGAGCAAGTCGCTCGATCACCGATATCCCCGACGGTTGTATTGGGACGCCGCGATCGCGCGTTCACGGAGCGTGTTCGTGCGTGCAGACGACTACCCCGCGTTGAGCGATTTCAACGTGCCAGACGAGGCACACCTGGACTTCCGCGACACCCCACGATTCACGCGTGCGCTCGCATGCGTCCTCGGCTCCAAGGGTGTTTTGCCGCAGAAAGTCCCAACCGACGCCTGCCCGGCGGTCAACGCCACGGTGCGTTAAGTGTTTAAGATCAATGAACAATACCGCAAGAACGGCCTTGTCCTTCGACCCCGTAAGGCCTTTCATGTAACAATCGGGCCTGTTTGCCTTAATCAGGCGCCCTTGGGGTGGCCACGGAGGAAAGTATGCGAAAGCTTGGATTGCTACTGACGGGTTTGGGGACTGCGGTGTTGGTTTCGTGTGGTGCCGGCGATAGTGAGGAGCCGGTTGTCGACGAATCTGTCGCGCAGACGCAGGAGGCGATCATCGGCAATTGCACGCTGAACACCTTCGGGTTGCCGTGCGACCCCGACGGCCCACTTGGACCGAAACTGGAGTGCCAAGGCAAGTGCTGGTACGGGGGCACGCCTGCCGGCCCGATTTGCCTCGGCCTTGCGACGCCCAGTGAAATCAATGGCGCGGCGTGCGCTTCCGGACCCGGAGCTGGGGACTGCGCAAATAGCTGTTTCAACGGTGCATGTATTGCTGGCGCGGCCGCAGCCAAGGGCGCTGCGTGTCGGCCCGGCGCGGCATCGAATACCTGCGAAGGCGCTTGTGACGGCGCTGGTGTGTGCACTGTGGTGACTTCCCCCTGCGCGTTTGGCGCAAACAATTGTGTGTTCAAGTCGTGTGACCCCACGGACGCGTCAATCTGTCGTGACTCTTTCGCGCTTTCTGGAACCGAGTGCCAAGACGGCAATCAGTGCACCATTGGAGACAAATGCTCTGGCGGAGCCGGCTGTATTCCTGGCCCCGCAACCAAGTGCAACGACAACAACGTCTGCACCAACGACAGCTGCAACCCAGTCAACGGCGCGTGTACTCAGACCTTCAACACGCTGCCCTGCTCCGACGGCAACGCCTGCACCACCGGTGACCAGTGCTCCGGCGGTTCCTGCAAGCCGGGTGGCGCAACGAATTGTGACGACAACAACCTCTGCACCGCAGAGAGCTGCGACCCCGTCACAGGCTGCAAGAACACGCCTGTCAACTGCGACGACAAGGACGCTTGCACTACGGACAGCTGCAACACCACTGATGGCAAGTGCGTCAACACCAAGAAGGATTGCGACGACGGTAAGGCGTGCACGACCGACACCTGCAATTCGACAGGTGCTGGTTGCGTGAATACGGCGAAGGACTGCAACGACAACGACCCGTGCACGACCGATAGCTGCGCGGAGCCAAGCGGCAACTGCGTGAACACGCCGATCCCGAACTGCGGGACGGGTGGCACGGGCGGAACTGGCGGTTCCGCGGGTAGCGGTGGCGCAACGGGCGGAACGGCTGGCAGCGGTGGCGCGACGGGCGGAACGGCTGGCAGCGGTGGCGCAACGGGCGGCACGGCTGGCAGTGGTGGCACGGCCGGCAGCGGCGGCACGGCTGGCAGTGGTGGCACGGCCGGCAGTGGTGGCACGGCCGGCAGCGGCGGCACCGCAGGCGCGTCCGGTTCGTCCGGCGCGTCCGGCGCGGGCGGCAGCGCGGGTGCTGGTGGTGGCACGGCCGGCAGCGGCGGTTCCCACCGGCGGCTCTGCGGGTTCGGGAGCGACGGGCGGCTTCAGCACCGGCGGTTCCGGCAACGCGGACGCCGGCGTTGATGCCGGCAAGGGCGGCGGAAGCAGCTCCGGAGACGACAGCGGCTGCGGCTGCCGCGTCCCGGCGCAAGCACCCGCTGGGCCCCACGCCTGGATGCTTGCCGCACTGGCAGCTCTCGGCGTGACGCGACGGCGTCGTCGCGGCTAACCAACTCGGTTAGCTCAACGAGCAAAAAGGGTCGCGCGGTGCGCGGCCCTTTTTGCTTGCCTGCACGCTATCCTCGCCCCCCGTGCCCATCCCCCTCTTCGACCCCCAGCGCCAATACGCGCCCCTGATGGACGCCCTGGGCGCCGCGGCTGCGCGCGTGCTGGCGGCGGGGCGTTACGTGCTCGGGCCTGAGGTTGCGGCGTTTGAGCAGGAGGTTGCGGGGGCGCTCGGCGTGGAGCACGCGGTGGGCGTGTCGAGTGGCAGTGACGCGTTGGTCGTGGCGCTTTTGGCACTTGGGGTGGGGGCAGGGGACGAAGTGATCACGTCGCCGTACAGTTTTGTTGCGACGTCCGAGAGCATTCGGCGCGTGGGGGCGCGTCCCGTGTTCGTCGATGTGCGTGCGGACACGTACGATCTCGACGCGGTCGCGGTAGAGCCGGCGATCACGGACAAGACGCGCGCGGTGATCGGCGTGCACTTGTTTGGGCAGCCTTGCGACGCGTGGCGGCTGCGTGCGCTGTGCGACGCGCGCGGCATTGCGTTCATCGAAGACGCCGCCCAGGCCTTCGGTGCCGCCCGGGTCCATCCCGCTACCGGCAGCCCCGCGCCCAGCGACGCGGCTCCCGTTGGCGCCATCGGCCACGCTGCGGGTTTCAGCTTCTTCCCGGCCAAGGTTTTTGGCGGCTTCGGGGACGCGGGACTCGTGACCACGAACGACGCGGAGGTCGCAGACCGCGCGCGCGCGCTGCGCCAGCACGGGATGCAAGACGGTGAAGCCCGGAGGCTTGGTGGTAACTATCGCCTCGACGCCCTGCAAGCGGCGTTGCTTCGCGTCGTGTTGCCCGGCGTGGAGCAGAACATCGCCCGGCGTCGCGCCGTGGCTGCCAGGTACGACGCTGCTTTTTGCGATCTGCCTGGCGTGCGCGTGCCCGCGCTGCGCCCCGACATGCGTCACGTTTACGCTGCGTACGCGCTGGCCGTGCCCGCCCCGGCGCGCGACCCGCTGCTGGGCCACCTCGCCGAATGCGGAATCGAAAGCGCTGTGTACTATCGAGCGCCCCTGCACCTGCAGCCCGCCAACGCCGACTTGGGCTATGGGCTCGGCGCGTTTCCCGTGGCGGAGCGTTTGTGCACGCAGTTGCTGGCCTTGCCGATCCATCCGGCGCTCACGGATCACGAAGTTGCGCGCGTGATCGACGAAGTGCGCCGCGCGGCAGGTTAGCTGCTTGCGTGCACCCGAGGTCCGCACCAGGATGCGGGCGCCATGCTTGCTGTTTTGCACTCGGTCGTGACTCGTATTGTCCTGTCGGGCAGCCTCTTTGCCTTTGCGTTACCGGCTCACGCTGAGCAAACCACGAAGGGCACGTCCACCGTCCACACCAGTCACGAGTGGTACGGACCGACGGTGTTCTTGTTCTATGGCATTGGCTACTCGGCGGTCGGCGTCGGTCTCCTAGGTCGGAGCATGGACTCCCCGGTCGCGCGCTTTGGGGGCACTCTCATCTTCTCCGCCGGGGTCGGTACGGCATTGTTCGGAGTGCCCTTGATTCACCTGAGCCACGACGAGATTGGCGCGGGAGGCATTTCGTTGGGAGGCCAAGTTGGATCGCTCCTCGGGGGCGCCGCTCTCGGCTACGCGATTTCTGGAGACGGGACGACCGCTCCCTTCGTCGGCGCTGCCGCCGGCCACCTGGCCTTCGCACTCGCGGACGGCTTTTTCCTCGCCCACCACGAACGCACGCTGTCCGTCGAGACCAGCGCCATGCGTTTCAGTCTCGTACCGGATGGACTGGGCGCCGCCGTGCGCATGACGCACTAGGCCGTTAGGCGACCGGGCGTTACTCGGGGCTCGGGAACTCGCGGCGTTGGGTCAGCGGCTGGCGCGCCGCTTGGGGCGCACGAGTTCTTCGGCCTCTTCTTCGCCGAGCCCCTCGGCTGTCTTCTCGATCAGCAGTGCCGCCAGCTGCATCGGCTCCACGTTCATCCCGTGCTCGCGCACCTTGGCCGAGATCTGCTCGAGCTTCTTCAACGTCTTCGGTGCCAACGGGAGGAGCCGCCGTTCAGTCCAGGCAGGATCGGTCGGCCGCCCTCCGCCCGACGGCACGCGGAAGCGAGCCTTGATGTCGGCCAGGAGCTGCATCGCGCCGAAGTACCCACCGCCGG
>CALMUT010000272.1 GCA_937872925.1 uncultured Myxococcales bacterium
CCCCTCGGGGGCCTCGCCCCCCCCCCGCGGGGCGGCCCCCCGGGGGGGGGGGGGGAGGGGGGGCCCCAAAAAGGGGCCCGCCCGCCTCGGAGCCCCGACCTTCGGAACGGCGGTGGTCGCCGGCGTGTCGCGCCGAGAGTAGGCGCGGCAATCTGCAAGGCGGAGCTTCCCGCAGCATTGGCCGCAGAGCCCTTCGGCGCGGCGCCACGGCGGCGACTCGTCGGCGCCGCGCCAAGGCGTCCACCTCGGCCGAGCGCTGCCGTGGTCCGGCACGCTGCATGAGCTTGCATCACTTCATCAGCCCAGTACCGGTGCGTCACCGGCACGCAACCAAATCAGCCCGGGGCGGGAGGGCACTGTGATCGGCACGCAGCAGATTCAGTTGCGCGCTTTGTGTACGATGCCCACCCCGCGGGGTGGGACAGTTTTGTCGGGGGAAACCGGGGTGGGTTGCGGGGTTTGTGCGGGGGTAGGCGGCGCGGCTTAGTATGCGGCGCGTGAAGGTTTTCCACTATCCGAACTGCAGCACGTGCAAAGCGGCGCTCAAGTGGCTGGACGCCCGCGGCATCGCCTACGAGCGCGTGCACATCGTCGAGAGTCCGCCCAGCGTGGGTCAGTTGAAACGCGCGCGGCAGCTCAGTGGTCAGCCGTTGAAGAAGCTCTTTAATACCGCGGGGCAGGCGTACCGCGCTGGTGGGTTCAAGGACAAGCTGGCGAAGATGAGCGACGCCGAAGCGTTGGCGGCGTTGGCCGAAGATGGAATGCTGATCAAACGGCCGCTGTTGCTCGACAAGGATCGCGCTCTGATTGGCTTCAAGGAGACAGAGTGGAAGGCGGTTTTGGGTTGACCCTGGGGACCAGCGAACGTGGCGATGCGGGATGACGCCGCACGCCGTGCGATCCTTGCTCGCCGCGCACGCTTTGTTGCAGCCGCACTGGCCGGCCTCGGCGGATGCCGCGGGACACCAGCGGCGGAACCCGCGCCCACCGTCGTCACCGTGGCGAACCCAGAAGACGAGGCTGTGCCGGAGCCCGACGCGGGCAACCTCGAACCACCCGAGCGCGAGAAAGTGGCCGATCGCGACAAGGACGGCGTGCCGGACGATGCAGACGAGTGTCCGGACGAGTTCGGCAGTAGCGAGGTGGAGGCAACTCGTCTGGGCTGTCCCGAAGCCCATCCCATGATTTGTCTGTCCGAATTCTGACGCACTGAGAGCTTTGGATGTCCGTCGATGTGATTTCCGAAATCGAGATACGCTGTCCTTTGCGCGAGGTCGCTGCGTTCACCACGAATCCGGACAATGCGCCGACCTGGTACGTGAACATCACTTCCGTCGAGTGGAGGACGCCCCGGCCGGTGCAGGTCGGGTCTCGGGTTGCGTTTGTTGCGCAGTTTCTCGGTCAGCGTTTGGAGTACACCTACGAGTTCGTGGAGTTGGTGCCGGAGGAGCGACTGGTGATGCGCACGTCCGAAGGGCCGTTTCCCATGGAGACTACGTACACTTGGCAGGCCACGCCCGACGGGACCCGTATGCAGCTACGCAATCGTGGGGTGCCCAAAGGGTTTTCGCTGCTCATGGCTCCGCTGATGGCGCGGGCCGTGCGTAAGGCCAATCGCAAGGATCTGGCGGCGCTCAAGAAGCACTTGGAGGGCTGAGGTCTCCCGGTCGACTGGACTGCCGAGTCCGATCATTTGTCCGGCGGAGGGCTCAGTCGCTACCGTTGCCGTGTGGAAACCCCGTTTGTGTACTCCCGCGAAGAACGAGCCCAGCCCAGTTGCGAGCTCTTGGCCCAGGTGCGCGCGCCCGGCGGCAAGAAGGACTACGTGCTTGCGGTTCGCGACATGAGCCGATCTGGCGCTCTCTTCGAGCTTTCGGATCTTTGTCCTCCGTGGCTGAGCCTTGGCGCGGAGGTCGAGGTCACCCTCGTGGGGGAAGGCGAGCGCGAAGCCGCAGAGTTCCGTGGCCCAATCACCCGCGTCGTCGACCACGGCGGGCGGCGGGTGTTTGCCGTGCAACTGGAAAAGCCGACTCGGCGCTGCCAGAAGTACTTCAAGCGGGTGATTTCCAGGGGTGAACCGGTTCGGCGCGTCCCCCGCGGTCTGCCCGACTGACTATCCGGCTGTTTTTTTTGGGTCGGGGCGCTGCGCGCCTCTGGGGCACTCATCCCTGCTTGGCCCGCCTTTGGCGAGGAAGATCCTTCTGGGGGACGGCGTAGGAGGAGCGCCGGTGGGCTACCAGGCGACCTTGCGCAGGGCAGGGACTTGGGACAAAAGCGTCCGCAGGCGAACTGCCACCGTACCCACGGGTGGCGCTTTCTGGAGTCAAAAATGCCGATCGCTTTCGGGAACTTCGTCCGCGTCTGTTGTGCCTTCCTGCTCGCCACTGGAGCGCTATTCGTGACAGCCCCCGCCGCGGCTGCCACCACGATCACCGGGGGCAACGTCATCAACCAGACGTGGAGCCCCGCAGGGAGCCCATACATCGTACAGGGCGACGTCACGGTGCCCGCCGGCGCGTTTCTGACGATCCAAGCCGGCACGACCGTCCAGTTCGCGACGAGCGACAGCCAGGTGGCGGGTCGCAGCACCAGCAAGGTCGAGCTGTCCGTGCATGGCACGCTCACCGTCAGCGGAACCTCCGGCAACCCGGTGATCTTTCAGTCCCAGACGGGTTCGACTCAAGGCTCTTGGTACGGGCTCATCGTAGAGAACGACGCCACCGGCGCCAGCATCGCCGGCGCGGAAATCCGCCACGCCACCTACGGCGTGCTCAACGAGAAGAGCGGCACAACGTTGTCCGTGGTGGATACCACCGTGCAGACCAACCAGTACGGTATCTATCTGAGCGACGGGTCTCCCACGCTGACCCGACTTTTGGCCACGGGCAACCAGTACGGCGTGTACGCGATTGCGCCCGGTTCGCCGAGTATCAACGACAGCCAGTTCCTGACCAACACCAGCTACGGCGTTTATGCATACGCCAGCAGCGGCAAGAGCGGCACCGTCAGCATCGACAAGTGCACCTTCGACAAGAACGGCAGCTACGGCATCTATACCAACCGGTCGAGCAGTACTGCCGCGCTCACGGTGAACGTGAAGAACAGCGTTATCACCAACCACACCAGCTACGGCGTCTACCGCGGCGGCAGCTCCTACCCGGCAACCGTGACGATCACCTACAGCAATATCTGGGGCAACGGCACGAACACCAACGCTTCCATGGGCACGGGCGCATTTTCCGCCAACCCGCTGTACGTCTCGACGTCTAACCTCAGGCTGACCTCCAACTCTCCCGCGCGCTTCGCCGGCGAATCCGGTGGCGACATCGGCGCGCTGCCCTACACCGGCGATGCCACCGTGGGCTTGCTTGGCACCCTGTGGACGAACACCACCCTCAGCCCTTCGGGATCGCCCTACACCGTGCCCGGCGATCTGACGGTGCCAAAGAACGTCACTCTGACCATTGAGTCCGGCGTGACCTTGAGCTTCCTGACCTCCGACCAAATGGTCGCCGGCGCCAGCACCAGCAAGGTTGAGTTCAACGTGATCGGCAGCGTCAACGCCGTCGGCACCAAAGCCGCGCCCATCGTGTTGACTTCTACCGGTGGCACCCAGGGAAGCTGGTACGGACTGGTGTTGGATACCGAGGCCAGCAATACCAAGCTCAGCTATCTCAAGAGCGAGCGCGCCACCTACGGGATCAAATATTCCTCCACGGGCAGCGGCAACGCGCTGGATCACCTGACCCTGAGCACCAACCAGTACGGCATGTACGTCGATGCGGGCGCCCCAGGGCTCGACATCATCACTGCCAGCGGCAACCAATACGGCATCTACGCCGTCGCACCCGGTGGGTTTTCCCTCGAAAACGGGCTGTTCAACGCCAACACGTCCTACGGCGTCTACGCATATGCGTCGAGCGGTAAGTCTGGCAGCGTGAGCATCCATAGCAGCACCTTCGACAAGAACGGTAGCTACGGCGTGTACAGCAACCGATCGAGTAGCACGGCCGCGCTGTCCGTTAGCGTGACCAACTCGATCGTCACGAATCACACCAGCTACGGTGTGTCCCGTGGCGGCAGTTCCTATCCCGCCACGGTGTCGATTACCTATTCCAACATCTGGGGCAACGGCACGAATACGAATGCATCAATGGGCACGGGCTCGTTTTCCCAGAATCCCAACTATGTCAGCGCGTCGGACTTCCACCTGCAAGGCTCCAGCGTGTGCATCGACGCGGGCGATTCTGCGGGCGCGCCCAACCACGACTACGAAGGTGTCACCCGTCCCCTGGACGGCGACGGCATCAACGGCACGGGCTACGACATGGGCGCGTTCGAATTTGCGCTCACCAGCACCTGCGGCGACGGCGTCCAAGGTGCGGGGGAAGCTTGCGACGACGGCGCCAGCAACGGTAGCTACGGCTTCTGCAACGCCAACTGCACCGGCTTGGGTCCGCGCTGCGGCGATTCCGTCAAGAACGGGCCGGAAGAATGCGACGACGGCAACAGCAGCAACACCGACGGTTGCACCAACACCTGCAAGTTGCCCGGCTGCGGCGACGGATTCCCCCAAGCCGGTGAAGAGTGCGACGACGGTAACAGCAGCAATACCGATGCCTGCCTGAACACCTGCAAGACCGCCAAGTGCGGCGATAGCTTTGTGCAGACCGGCAAAGAAGAGTGCGACGACGGCAATACCAGCCAGACGGACTCGTGTTTGACCATCTGCAAGCTTGCCACCTGCGGCGACGGCTACGTGCAAGCCGGCGTGGAGGCTTGCGACGACGGCAACAGCAACAACAACGACAGTTGCTCCAATACCTGCAGCTTGCCCGGCTGCGGCGACGGGGTGCAACAGACCGGCGAAGAATGCGACGACGGCAACAGCGACAACACGGACGCTTGTTTGAGTACCTGCCTGAACGCCAAGTGCGGTGATGGCTTCGTGCGCGCGGGACAAGAAGAGTGCGACGATGGCAACAGCGACAACACGGACGCGTGCCTGCCGACCTGTAAGGCTGCCAAGTGTGGGGACGGCGCCGTTCAGGCCGGCAAAGAGGACTGCGACGACGCCAACTCTGTGAACACGGATGCGTGTCTCAATACGTGCACCAAGGCGAGTTGTGGAGACGGATTCACGCAAACGGGCGTGGAAGCTTGCGATGACGGCAACCAGAACAACTCTGACGGTTGCTCCAACTCCTGCGCGCTGCCCGGTTGCGGTGACGGCGTGCGTCAGAGCAACGAAGCCTGTGACGACGGCAACCAGAGCAACGAGGACTCGTGTTTGAACACTTGCCTCAGCGCGTCCTGCGGGGACGGATACGTCTGGGCCGGCACGGAGCAGTGCGACGATAGCAACCTGCAACCGGGCGACGGCTGTAGCCCGCTGTGCGAGAGTGAAGGTGGGCCGGGCGGAGCCGGCGGCGCGGGCGGAGCGGCTGGGGCTGGCGGAGCAGCCGAAACGGGCGCGTTCGGCGGCTTCGGCAACTACGTGGGACAAGGCGCCGCAGCGGGCACCGGTTCAGGCTCCGGCAGCAGTGGAGGCTGCGGGTGCGAAACGCCGCGACGAAGCCCGACCGGGCCGGGGGCAGCTTTGGGTCTCGCCTTGCTCGGACTCGTGCTAGTCCGTCGCCGGTGGCGCAACGCGGCGGAATGAAGGGCGGACTCCCGCTGATCGCACTGGCGACGGCTCTTGCCGTCGCCTGCGCGAAGGCGGAGCCGATCCGCGACGGACCCTTTGACGGCGGCGACGAAGCCGGCTTGGACGGCGCCGCGGAGGCGGCCCCAGATGCGACCGCGGACGCCGCCGCGGACAGCGCGTCGGATGCGGTGAGCGACGCGCCGAGCACGCCTGGTTGCCAATGCGGCGAGCCAGGCTGCGGCAGCTGCCCCACCGTGGCGCAGGTCGCTGCCGGCGGTTACAGCATCGACGCCACCGAGGTGACGAACGCCGCCTACGGCGAGTTTCTAGGAACGTCCCCAAAGACAAGCGCGCAGCCCGCGGAGTGCGCGGGCAACATCGGCTTCCAGCCAAACAGCGGTTGGCCGGCTGCCGTGGCCAAGCAGTTGCATCCCGTTGTCGACGTCGACTGGTGTGATGCGCGCGCGTATTGCTTCTGGGCCAAGAAGCGCTTGTGCGGGAAGATCGGCGGCGGCGCCAATCCGTATGCGGACTTCACAGACGCCACCAAGAGCCAGTGGCACAACGCCTGTAGCGGCGGTGGCTCGCGGGCGTACCCCTACGGGGCGACCTACACGGCCGCCATCTGCAACGGTGCGGACTTTGGCTCCGGGTCGACGGTTGCCGTGAGCAGCACCACGAGCTGCGTCGGCGGCTACCCCGGCCTCTTCGACATGAGCGGGAACGTATGGGAGTGGGAAGACTCCTGTAACGCCCAGGCGGGCGCATCCGATCTGTGTCGCATTCGTGGCGGCTCCTATTCGCAGAACGCCGCAAGCCTGGACTGTGCGGCGGACAGTGCACTGCCCCGGGGCTCCGCGGGCAAGGCCGTCGGCTTCCGCTGCTGCGGCTAGGCCAGGGCTGGCGCCGGCCTCGATAATGTATCGGTGGCAGACGGCCCCTGGGAGAGTGCTGATGCCGGTGGTCGCCGCGGCGCCGAGGTGACTGGAGCCGCAGTTTGTCCGAATGTGCGCCGGCGCCAAAAAACGAGAAACTGCGGCCATGGGACGGGCCACGCTGACCGCTCCGCGGCGCCAAACAAAACCACGCGCGTTCACCGGCAGAATCAAACCGCATGGGCCCACTGGCAAGCCGCCCACCTCCTCAACCGAGTGCGGGAGCTTCGCGGAACAGCTGACGTCGGTCATCTTCGTTGATGGGTTCACAGCGTGTTGCGTTGCGCCGCCATCGGACCCGTGAAATCATACGCTGGTTACAGGGTGATCTGGCTACAGGTGCTCAGTAAGGGGTGTGGCAATGAACAACAACAACAACAAACAAACAAACAAACCGTGTTGAGCTGATAGCGCTACTGGTCTTTTGTGCGAGCTGCAGCGATGGCGCTCACGAAGTTGACAATCCAGCGCGAACCACCAGGAGCTACCAAGAAAGCGTTGTCGGGGACGTGAAGCCCCTGGCTCCTGTGATCGTTGAGGAGTGGGAAGCGCATTTCGGCACGCCCAACACGGAGCAAATGGCTTCGGCCCCGTGGTCCAAGACGGAAGAGGGACCGGTCAAGCAGTCGCCACCACCGGATGGCACCGTGGCGAACGCACTGGACGGCAAGTTCCGGCTGTTGCGCTACGATCTGGACGGGCTGGGTGCGGTTGCGTCGAAACTCGTTCCCCTGGGAGTGGCTGAGCCGACGCCACCGGACCGGATTGCGGCCGAACCCACCAGCAGCGTGCAGGGCTGGTCAGCGAACTACGCCCAGGGCAACGGTGTTGACAACCGAATAAACCTCTCATCCGCTACGGGCTGGCAGCTGAAGACCATCGGTAGGCTATGGGCGTCTGGTGGGTGTACCGCAACGTTCTTTGGGCGACGACTGTTGATCACGGCTGCGCACTGCATCATCAATCCGGCGGGCAACTACGTGCCGGGCACATTCATTCCAGCCGTGAACGGGGCCAGCGCCCCGTTCGGTCAACACAGCGTCATCGGCGCTTGGTGGGGAGGGAACTACATCAGCAAGTGCACGGGGGGCGCACCGGGCTATTGGGCAGACTGCGTCAAGGAGGATTGGGCACTGCTGCTTCTCGCCGACAGTTTCCCGATGGGCCACCCGGGGTGGCTCGGCTTTGCTTGGCTCAGCCAGGGTGACATCCAAGGATGGCCGAAGTTCAGCAACGGGTATCCCGGGTGCTACGAAAACAACTCGCCCGCGAACTGCCAGCCCGAGCGGCTATACGGTCAACTCTTCGGGTGCAGTTTCGGTGAGTTTCGCTATCCCTTTGGCGATGGGTTCTATTCCTCATTTACACACGGCTGCGACAACGGTCCCGGACACTCCGGGTCAGGCATGTACACCACCGGGTTGGGGTCATTTCACATATTCGGAGTCGCGAGCGTGCAGCAATGCACGACGTGCACTGTGGCCGAGCAACCGAACAGCTCTGTTCGGTTGAACCCCAACATCGAGAAGCGCATCGATGGGTACATCTTCAACTTGATGGCCAATTTGCGCGCTACCTACCCGTGACGCCGACAGAACCAACTTGGAGAATGACCATGCCAACAACGAGACACACACTAGCAAAAGCATTTACGGCGCTGTTCTTGACGTGCGTCGTGCCGGCATGCGCTTCGGACAGCAGCAGCGGCGGAAGCCCGCCCGGCGCTGGTGGGCAGTCGACGCTGCAGCGACCGGCAAACTGCCTTCCCAACATCTCGCCGGAGTGCG
The DNA here is from genome assembly GCA_937872925.1 of uncultured Myxococcales bacterium. GTDB lineage: Bacteria > Myxococcota_A > Polyangia > Polyangiales > Polyangiaceae > JACKEA01. Next base: position 8,370 of record CALMUT010000272.1, read on the forward strand.
TGGCAGACATGTGCCGAGCGGACAACCAGAACTGTGGCGCTGCGTCCTCGCCCTTGGACGAGAACGGTTGCTATCGCAAGTCCTGCGTCGATGAGAGCGACTGTGCTTCGGGTGAGACCTGCAAGCTGATGCAGTTCAGTCGGGTTAGCTGCGGCTACGTCCCTGAAGGCAGTGATAACTGCGTGTGCGGAACTCAGCTCGCGACAGTGGGCGAGCGCATGTGTGTGCCTGGCTCCTGAGACGCCACGCGAGCTGACAGGGACTTTCTCGGCGGATAAGGATCGCAGCGAGTCTCAGGCCCCCGCAGGGCCAGGTTGCGTCGCTCGCGGACGTGCTTGTGCGACTTGATGCTGTGCGGCACACCGGCACGCCGTCGAGCGAGAGCAGTCCGGCACCGGGGAGCTCGCCCGGATTGGGTCGTTGGAGCCCGGCCGGCTCTGGCGATTTCGCTGCGACTGACCGCGGAGAAAGCCCATCGCCCGAGGGGCAAACCGATCCGCGGCGCGCCAGACCCCATGCCCTCGGGCGACGCTGCGTGGTAGGCTTCCGGCCAGTATGCTCAGAAGAGGATTGGCTTGGGTCTGGGGGGCGGCTGCGATCGCGCTACTACTGACGGCGTCTTGTTCCGGGGACAAGGCGCCGCGTCGAGGCGAGTTGATCGTGGCGTTTCAGACCGATCTGTCGATCCCGAAAGACATCAACTTCCTTGTGGTGAGCATCTACGCCGGTGGGTCCAAGCGCTACCAGTCCGTGTTCCCTCTGAGCCCGGACGGCAAGTTCCACCTGCCGGCGACCCTCGCCATCGTCGAGGGCGAGCAGAAGAACCTGCCCGTGACGGTGCGCGTCACGGGTCTCGACAAGGACCAGCAGCCTCAGGTGATCCGCCAGGCCGTTTCGACGGTTCCGACGGAACGCATCGCGCTGATGCACATGCCGATCCAGTTCCTGTGCATGCAAAAGGTCACGGCGACCTCTGACGTGGACGGTACTGAGAACTACGACGACGAATGCACCTCCAAAGATCAGACGTGCATTTTGGGCGACTGCGTCCCGGACGAAATCGACGTGAGCACGCTACCCAGCTACGCCGGGGACTTGGTCTTCGGCGGCGTGGAATTCCCGGGGCTTTCTGGTGGCCAGTGCCTCGACGTGCTGGGCTGCTTCGCCCAGGGGGCCACGGTCACACCGGACGCGAACTGCTCGGTTCCGCTTCCGGGGGGCAGTGAAGAAAACGTGAACGTTGGCCTGGTGCTGCCCCTAAACGGCAAGGGGATTTGCGGCACGGAGGCCTGCATTGTTGCTCTCGAACGCGACGACCTCTTGGGTTGGAAGGTCGAAAACGGGCGCGCGGTGCTGCCGAAGAAGGTCTGCGAGCGCATCGGCAGCGACATCGACGCCCTGGCTGTGACGTCAGCTTGCGTCACGAAAACGACGGCCATTCCCACCTGCGGGCCCTGGACCAGCGTCACTGGTGACTTCACGACCGACGCCGGCGCGCCCGCCGAGGGTGGCTCCGCCGAGGCGGGCGAGGACGGCGGTATCGACGACCCCTGCGCTAAAGCGCCGGACGGAGTGTATTGTAATTGGGAGAACGTGATCGGGCAGGGCGGGGAGATCCTACGCGAGTGCAAGAACGGCCTGACGGTGCAGACCACGGACTGCCAAGCCAGCAGTCAGATCTGCATCGATGGCGGCCCCGCGGAGTTTGCGTTCTGCGGCGTGCTGGGAGACGGGGGCGTTGATGGCGGCAAGGACGCCGGTCCGCCCGGGCCATGCGCGGGGAAGCCCGACGGGTTTTATTGCGACGGCACGGCGCTGTTGGAATGCAAAGCGGCGGCGCCAACTCCGGCGAGCACCACGCCGTGCCCCACGGGATGCATGCCAAGTGGAGGCCAGTCCTATTGCAACGTGCCCATCGCGCCGAATCTCGGGATCGGCTGTACGACGGACCTTGAGTGTGGCACTGGGCTCACCTGCCTCTCCACAAGCAAGCCCCTGCCAAGTGGGGCCAGCGTCGCGTACGGCCTGTGCACCCTGGCGTGCACTCCCGGGCAAGCGGCCTGCGGTGCGGTAAAGACCGGCGCGGGCTGCCATACCTTTGAAACGGGCGCGTCGTACTGTCTCGAGGGCTGTAGTCCAACGGATCAGTTCAAGTGCAGCTCACGCCCCTACGAAATGGCCTGTGCGTCTCTCGTTGACCAGGGCACTGCCTCGCAAAAGAACCTGTGCCTTCCGACGTGTTCGAACGACATCGACTGCAATGGATTCTTGGAAGCGGGTCCCCCCAGCTACTGTTCGCTAAAGACTGGCTTGTGTCAGGCGACGCCCGGCGGCGCTCCCACCATCGGCGCAGCGTGCACGGGGCCCGCAAGTTGCGCGGGCAGTATTTGCTCCAAGTTCACCTGGAACTCCGGCGCAAACTCCACGGACGCCTGCGCTGCGGGCTGCTCCTTGGGCAACTTCTGCCAGTTCGATCCTATCTCCCAGACGCCCCCGATGATGGCAGGGGCGTGTCTGTGGCCGACGGATCCGGCCAACCGGACCCCCGGAAACCTTGGACAATGCGTTGAATTGTGCGGTTGCCAGTTCGGCGGAAGCACGCTGTGTTCGAACCCGGCGTTCCAGTGCAATCCGCTGACGAACTCTACCACGCCCACCTGGGTCCAGAATGCGATGCCCGGTTTCGGCGAGGCGCTGGAAGCTGGTCACCAGGCGGAAGGCTACTGCGGGCCACCCGTAGCGCCCGACGGCACACCAATCACTCCACTCCTGGGTTGCTGAAAAATGAGCGACGACGACGAATCAGATACGACGCGAGACTCTCTCGCGCCCGTGGAACCCGGCGACATCCTGCTGGACAAATACCGCGTAGACCGCGTGCTGGGCGCTGGCGGCATGGGCGTCGTCGTGGCGGCGACCCACATTGAGTTGGAGGAAAAGGTCGCTATCAAGTTCCTGCGGCCCGAAGTCCTCAAGAACGAAGAGGCGCTGCAACGCTTCTTGCGCGAAGCGCGTGCGGCAGTGCGGATCAAGAGCGAGCACGTCGCTCGAGTGATCGACGTGGGCCGTCTGGATTCGGGAGCGCCCTATATGGTGCTCGAGTACCTGGAGGGTAGCGACCTATCCGACGCCATCAAAGAGGCTCCGCCCAGCATTGAAGACGGCGTGGACTACGTGATCCAAGCCTGCGACGCCATGGCGGAAGCCCACGCGGCGGGGATCGTGCATCGAGATCTCAAACCCGCAAACCTGTTCCGTTCGCAACGTGCGGACGGCTCGTACGTGATCAAGGTATTGGATTTCGGCATTTCGAAGGTTGCCGTGCCGGACATCGCTGAAGCTGCCCTCACGCGCACGGCCACGGCAATGGGTTCTCCGTTGTACATGTCGCCGGAGCAGATGCGTTCAAGCCGGGACGTCGACTTGCGGTCGGACATCTGGTCCCTCGGCGTGATCCTGTTCGAATTGGCGGCCGGCAAGACGCCCTTTTCTGGTTCGACATTTCCGGAGTTGTGCGCGTCGGTGCTTGGTTCCCCGCCGCGTCCACTGCAGGAGTTCCGCCCCGACGCCCCGGAAGGGCTAGAGCAGGTCATCATCAAGTGTCTCGAAAAAGAGCCGTGGGATCGCTACAAGAGCGTTGCCGAGTTGGCCAAGGCGCTGTTGCCGTTCGCGCCGGATCGTTCACGGGTGGTGGTGGAGCGCATCGGCAAGATCCTCGAACGCGCGGGCATGCCGTCGTTCCACGACATGGATGTGACGGTCACGGCCGGGAGTGTGACAGCGTCGGCCCCCGCGGCGGCCACGTCGACGGATGTCGGCGCACGCACCGCGAGCTCCTGGGCCGGCACCCAGGGCGGCGAAGACGCCCCGAGCGCGCCGAAGAGCAAGTTTTTCTTGGGGCTTGGTGCCGCTGCGGTGGTGGCGGCGGGGATCGGCGTTGCATTCTTCGCGAAATCGACATCGGCAGACACCGAAGCCTCCGCAGCTGCCGCGCAGCCGAGCGCGACCGCTTCCCAAGTAGCCGCCAAGACCGCCGAGGTTCCGGAGGTGTTGCCCGCGCCTCCTGCGAGCTCGGCGCCCGAAGTCGTTGCGCCGCCGGAAGTCAGCGCTGCGCCCGCGGTGAAGGCCGGTCCGAGCCCGAGGCCCGCCGCCAAACCAACCGCCAAACCGGCGCCGAAGCCTGAGGCGCCGACGCCCGAGGCGCCGGCTGCGAAACCCGACCCGCCACCACCGAAAC
>CALMUT010000273.1 GCA_937872925.1 uncultured Myxococcales bacterium
GCTGGCACTAGGGCTTGCATGCCCGCGTCACGTCATGAAGACCAACACCCCTAATGCACAGAGTTTGGAAACCTCCTCTGAAGGAAGGAGGTTTCGAAGAACATGAACACATCCACGTCTACATCTACATCCACATCTTTGCTGCCGCATCATTGGTTGCGGGTTTTCGGGGCTGCGGTGGAGTTGCTTCCCCCCGTCGGGGGTTCCCCAGGGTCGCGCGCAGTGCGCGCTGCGAATACTACTGACTGCGACATGCGCGACCAGACTAACGCTCAGTCTTTAGACGCTCGCTCTGCGCGGCCTGGAGCTGGAGCAGCATCAAGCGGTCTTTCGGACGGGTGAGTTTCGATTTAACCTCGATCAGCTTTTCTAGGGTCAACACGACCACGCGATGCCCGGCAATTTCGACGACCTCCGTGTGCGGCAGGAGTTGTTCATAACCACCTGCATGGTCAATGCTTCCGAGCACGTCGAACATGAGTAGACCGCTGCGCAGTAGCTGGTTGCCTGGTCCCTCTAGGTGGGAGGCATTGGGCCGCAGGTCGCGCGGATCGTCTCGATAAGTAGCGCCAAGCTCCGCCAACGCGTTCAAGAGATTCGCAACATTGTCGGGCGCGCGGTCGTGCACGAGATCGAAGTCCTGCGTGTTCACAGGGACGCGTTGCAGCACGGCCGCGATGCCGCCCACGACGACAAACCGGACCTCATGCCTCAGCAGGATCTCAATCAGTCGAAGAAATCGGTTCTCCAACCCTTGTCACACTTTCAGCGAGCTGCTGCATCTCTTCGAGCAGCTGAAGGCACTCCAACGGACTCAGTCGTTGGTACGCGCGAATCAACGTGAGGTCCACGCCGTTTTCGTCATAGTCCTCCGGGGGAGGCTGCGGTGTGGAGTCCGTCGTCACTTCTCAAGTGTAGCGGGCGCGAATCAATCGAACAAGCGTGGCGGTCCAGGTTTGGCGTTGCCCCGATTCGGTGGACGGTTTGCTCGCCCCGCGGCCGCTAATCGAGCTGAGCCCACGCCCGCCTCCGGCGCCCGCCGGCTGCTCACGAGCACAGACCGTGTCTATCGCGCGGAGCCATAGTCACGCGCTAGCCACCTCGACCGCGCCGTTTCACATCGCGAACAGCGCCGACCTCCCTCCTGCCGCGCGAGCGCTCGCCGCAGCTCGAAGCCGCGGCGTCGCACCGAAGTGCAAAGTGCGCGGCGAACGCGCAGCCCGGCTTTGGGGGAGGTGGGCGCTGCGAAGCAGCGACCGGTGGGGGCAACCCTTCATGTGCTTCGCGTCTTGATGACGCGTGAAGCTCAATGTGAAAACGCGGTGCTCCGAGAGGGGTGCCGCGTTTTTGCTTTTGTTGGGGTCGCGGATTTGGGGCGACGGGGGGGCCGCGCGTCTCGCGATGGGCCACGCGGTGCGGCGTGAACGGGGAACACCACGGTGATCATTTTGCCGACTTGGTCGACTATGCCCGCGGAAGTGAGCACGAATATGAGCAAATTGTTGCGATGGTCCGCTTTGAAGCAGCCGGGAATTGTGAGGCTAAGGATACCGCGTGGGTTGAAGCGCGAGCCCAGAATGGATTTGTGCTGCGCTCGAATCGGGCGCTCAAATCAGCCGTCATTCCACCCTGGTGAAACAACTTGTTCGTGGATCGGATGTTACGTGAACGTTCCACGCCGTCTTGTCGCGCGAACGCTTTGGTCGACCTAGACTCTGGACGTGGTGGTGAAGGAGGTTCCGATGAAAACGCGTACGCACACGTGCCTGGCGCTCGTCGCACTTTTCGCCACCTTGCCTCACTGCACGAGCGAGGACTCGCCCTCCGGCGGAGGCAGCGGAGGGCTTGCGGCAGATGCCCGGACTGAAACCGGTGGTTCGAACGGCGCGGCGGATTCCGCCATGGACGCGCCAGCGCAAGACGCCGCGGATGCTGATGCAGGATGTACGCACTACTGGGCCGAGTGTTGCGGTGCGAAGTACGACCTCGGTGCCGATGCGGACACGGCTGGGCTATGCGAGCCAGCGGAGAACATCGAGTGCAGTTGTATTGAGCACGCCGCGGCGGGCACAGTGCAATGCACATCGGATGGCACGGTCTGCTGTCTGACCGTTCAGCACTGCAATCCTAGTCCGCGCTGCGGTTGGGTGGACTGTGGGCCAAGCGAACCCTTGCCCAGTTGCCCCGCGTCACAACAGGTCTTCGACCTGGGACGAAACTTCACCTGCATTCCGTGCACTAAGGACGAGCACTGCAACGGCGGCAAGCACTGCTCGGTGCGCCTAGCCAACCGCATGTTCTGCGAACAGTAGACGCGCAGCCGTCGCCCGACACGGTCGTCGCGATGCTCGACCCGGTTGTTGGGTAGTCGGTCATGAGCAGCTTGGTGCCGTCGCCCCCGACTTTCCCGCACAGCCGCTTGCCGGCCCACCTGCAATAGGCGAAGGCGTCACAGAAGTCGGAAGTCGCCCACGCTTCGCGCGATGAGCACCGGCTCGGAAACGGTCAGCTCGACGATGGCGTGCGGTCGACCCCGCCCGTGGAGGTGTAGACCCTCGGGACGGGCACTCGGCACCGGAGACTCTATGGCTCGAGCTGCTTCACCCTCGACTTCAAGGACAACAGTTGGGCTCCTCCGGCGATCATCAGCACCCCCGCGAGCGCCAGTAGGCCCGCCATGCCGACCTCGTCGTAGTAGCCGTACGAGGAAGCGCGTTGATATAGCGGTACGCTGAACCCGACGCACGTCACGCCCGCGATGACGCTCAGCGCCGCTCGCCCACCGAGTTCTCGGCCGCTCACCACGCTGACGCCGGCATCAGCCGCGCAACTGGCGTGATGCGGTATACGGGAGAGCCGCTTCCTGGCGAAGGTTGCATCTGACTGCGTCGTGATGAGCTCCCGGCAATGCCCGCAAACCATTGAGGACGACTCTGTCACTCTGCCAGTCGACTATCAAGCAGGGGCAATCGCTCACCACGGAGTTCCGGAGGGGCGACAGCGTGAAGTCCGGTGGCTGCCCATCCTGGAACCCGAGCACAATCCAGGTGTCATGCGCCCGTGCTCCAAATCAGCCGTCATTCCACCCTGAGTGAAACAACAAGATCGTGGATCGGATGTTACGTGAACTGTCCACGCCGTCTTTTCGCGCGAGCGCTTTGGGCAAAGTGGCAGTCGGCTTAGACTCCTTTGAGGCGCTCGCAGAAATGCGGTCGTTCAGCCCTCAAGGTCTACCTCTGCCGCGAACGGCTATGCTTTCCAAGGATTGGATAGCAAAATCCCGCAGTCCTCGAAGTCGCGAGTGTTCCTGGTTGCGACGGCAGCTGCCCGCGAGCGAGCGATGGCGGCGATCTGCGCGTCGAATTGCGCGATCGGCCGACCGATGGCGCGGCGTTGTGCTGCAATGGGCGCGAATTCGTGAGCGGCAGCAGCATCGAAGGGAAGCACTCGCAGGTTGAAGTCTTCAGCGAACATGCCCTCCACGAGCGCCGTCAGTGTGTCCCGTCGTTTGCTGGGCGGTAATACGGCGATACCGTACAGGAGTTCCGCTTGAGTCACGGTGGTCGTGAATAGGCTCGCGGTTGGTTGTGCAGCGACCCAACCGACGACATCTGGCGCTGGGCTGGGCCGCATCAGTTCAGCCAGCACGTTTGTATCCAGTACGATCACTTGCTACTTGCCAGAGCTGGTGGCTCCCGAACGGCCTCTCGAGGCTCGAGTTCAATTTCAACGCCACCCACCTCACCGAAGCGGCGCTGGATCGCGGCGGCCAGGTTCTTCGGCGCAGGGCTCGTGCGCGCAAGCGCGGTGCGAAGGATGTCTCTTGCCTCGTCCTCCATCGATCGCCCGTGGGTGGCTGCTCGAATTCGGAGCTTGGCCTTCACCGCGTCATCGAGGTCCCGAATCGTAATGCTAGCCATTTGTGTCAGGCTAGCAATCAATGATTGCATGTCAAGCATTGATTGCACAGAAACCGCTTGCCTACCACCGATCCTGTAGCGCGGAACAGACCCGCAGGCGCATGGGTCTTCGATAAGGCGCTCGCGCCTGGTTTCTGTCATCAGGTCATGCGGCAACTATCTTGGCACCTGGGGGTGGCGCCCGCCGAGCGTTCGCGCAGTTCGCCACGCGTCGTTGCTCTGAATCACATTGTGCGCGGCGAACGCGCAGCCCGGCTTTGGGGGAGGTGGGCGCTGCGAAGCAGCGACCGGTGGGGGCAACACCGGTGAATGTGAAAGCGCGGCGCTCCGAGAGGGGTGCCGCGCTTTTGCTTTTGTTGGGTCGCGGCGGGGTACGGCGGTGGGCCGCTAATCTCGAAGTGGGCCGTGGAGTGCGGCGTGATCGGGGGACGGGGAAGCCCACGCCTACGCCTACGCCTACGTTTACGATGACCTACGGCAACGGTGCGCTTCCGTCACCCGTTCCCGTCTTCCGTTCTTGCGTCACCGTCCACGTTCTTGCGTGGGCGTAGGCGTCGACTTATGCGTGCCCGTAGGCGTAGGCGTCAACTTATGCGTGGGCGTAGGCATGGGCGTTCCCGTCAACGTCACTCAGCAAGCCCGCGCCAGCTTACGCTGGCACTGGGGCTTGCATGCACATCACGTCTTTAAGAACCGACGCCACTTTCACCCAAAGTTTCTGAGGCTCGCGCACGGCGCTTGTCGGCAGCGATCGTGTGGATGTCAGGGCGTACAAACGGCGTCGCAGCCCAGGCGCGACGCCGCTGCGTTGGACTCCCGATACTTGGAGGCGACCGCGGAGTTTGGTCCCCCTGCCGCATCTACCTCCTTTCGGCACGGGAACGTCGGTGAGGCCAGGTCGCAACCAAGTGTGCCCAAGCAACCCGAGCTGCTGGCACAGGCGAAGATTGGGGAACACGACGGATCAAGCGCACAAGCAGACGCGTTCACCGACTCCTCATGGCAAATGCAAGCGGCACAGTCCGAGTCCGCGGGCATTGCGTCCATGCAAACAGTCGCGCGCTTCGTGTCGATAGTTGCCGGAAAGCACCGATTTGCCAGGCAAGCCCCCTGCTCGGGCGGCAGAGCGCCACAGCACGGCGTCGCCAATCCGCACTGTGCAGCAGCGGAACCCAACTGCTCGAACTCGGTCTGCACGGCGGATTGGTGCAAGTAGAACCCACCGCCGCAATGCTCGCGTGAGTCCAGGCACCCACCCGCATGAACGCACTCCGAGTCAGCAAAACAAGATTTGTGGTCGTACACAAAGCGCACCAACGCGCGTCGCTTCTCGCATTGGGGAACGAACTTGTCCTCGAAGCTTCCCAGGTCGTCCCACTCGTCAGCAACGTCCGTCGTCATTCCGTCACACGCCACGAGCCCTACGGCGATGGCGAGTAGCCTTGCTGCGGGCGTCATTCGTCCGACTCGGCCCAGGCCACGCCCCAGGTGGTTCCCGGCAGTCCAGCGTAGTTCAGTGGAATTATCTTTTCGGGAGGACGGAACGTAGCTTCTACGCGAGCGAATTTATCGCGCGCGCGGGCAGTGGATCGGGCGCCGTCCAACGTGAGCTGGCCCGCCTTGCGCAAAGTGGGCTTGTGACGGTGATGCGGATAGGCAACCAGAAGCACTATCAGGCCAACCCGGAGTCGCCGATCTTCGCTGAACTCTGCGCCATCGTACGCAAGACGGTGGGCATCGTCGAGCCACTGCGACAGGCGCTGTTGCCACATCGGGATCGCATCGTCCCGGCGTTTGTCTTTGGCTCCGTCGCGAAGCGACAAGACACCGCTGCAAGCGACATCGATGTGATGATCGTTAGCGACACGCTGACGCACGCGGACATCTTTCTCGCGCTCGAAAACCCAGCAACGCGGCTTGGCAGGCCAGTGAATCCGACTGTATTCTCTCGGAAGGAATTCTCCAAGCGAGTCAGGGGAGACCATGCATTCGTCAAGCGAGTTTTGTCATGGCCAATGTTGTGGGTTTTAGGGGAAGAACGTGACCTCGCACTTGGATAACCTCTGCAAGCCGGCGGACTCGTGTCTCTAGGGGTCCGTGGCTTTCCACGTCGCAATCGCCGCGTGCGGTCTGGCCGCGCAAGCGTTCGCCGCTCCAGAGATGCTCGGAGGGCCGAGTAGGCACATTGGGCCCTGGACCGACGTTTATTTACCAGATCGGCCGTCATCCCACCCTGTGTGAAACAGCTTGTTCGTGGAACGGATGTTGCGTGAACTTTCCGCGTCGTCGTTTCGCGCGAGCGCTTTGGTCGGCTTAGACTCTCTCTGCTATGTTGACGCTGTGCGAAGTGCTTCTACGCAGAGGGTGCGTCGCCAGCAAGGCCTTGCGGTGCTTGTCGGTTTTGTTTGCGTGATCGGGTGTGGGTCCGACGAGCGCGATCCCGACTACGTCGATCCTCGTGGGCTCCCCGAGAACATGTTCAGCCTGGCTGCCAATCCGTCGGCGGTCACCGCCGAGAAGGGCGAGTCATTCGAAATCACGGCGACGCTGAGCGACGCCTTGGCGACCTGGACTGTCGGCATCACGCCAACGTCAGACAACCCTGCCATTGCGGACTGGAAATCGAAAACCGAGTCGCAACGCGACCTGGTGGCGCAAGCCGTCGTCAAGGCGACCCTCGGGGCTACCTGCTTGGAGGTTGGAACTACGAGATTCAAGCTGGAGGCACGCGGCAAGCGAACTGACCAGGAGACAAAGCACGTCGAGAATGCGTTCGTCGACGTCACCTGTGTCGACACGAGTGGCTCGGGTGGCTCGGGTGGCTCGGGGGGGTCGGGTGGCGCCGGGGGCTCGGGGGGGCCCGGGGGGGCCGGGAGCCCAGGGCGGCTCGGCCGGGGAGACG
>CALMUT010000274.1 GCA_937872925.1 uncultured Myxococcales bacterium
CTCAGAGTCACGTACAGAGCCCCGCCCTGTGGTACCAACTAGAGTCGACGCCCACGCCCACGCCCAGGCTACTTGGACACCGACCCTGACTCACTGAGGACCTGATGCCCGATCGCCCTTACCAAACCATCTTGACGCGCGTCGATGCCGGCGTGCTGACCGTCACGCTCAACCGCCCCGAAAAGCGCAACGCCATCGGCAGCGAGATGGTCAACGAGTTGCTGTATGCCCTCGACGACGCTGATGTCGACGATGCGGTGCGCGTGATCGTGATCACCGGTGCGGGCAGCGCGTTTTGCGCCGGGGGCGACTTTTCGCAGTTTGCAGGGGGCAGCAGCGACGATGCCTTGCCGCCCAAGGGCGACTATCGCGATCTCTTGGGCGTTGTTTGCCGCACCAAGAAGCCGATCATCGCGCGGGTGAACGGGCATGCCATGGGCGGCGGGCTCGGCATCGTGGCGGCCTGCACCTTCGCCGTCGCGAGCACGGAGGCGAAGCTTGGAACGCCTGAGGTCAACGTCGGACTGTTCCCCTTCATGATCGCGGCGGTGCTGGAGCGCATCATGGGGCGGCGCGCGCTCTACAAGATGATGCTGCTGGGAGAGCGCTACGACGCTGCGGAAGCCGCGCGGCTGGGGCTCGTGAACGAGGCCGTGGCGCCAGCAGAGCTCGATGCCGCGGTCGCGCGCTATACGGACGCGGTGGTGTCCAAGAGCCCGCTGACACTGCGCCTAGGGCTGACCGCCATGGCAGACGTGGAAGAGCTGCCCTTTGACGAAAAGCTACCGATCTTGGCCGAGCGCCTGGCACAAGCCATCGCTACGGACGATGCGCGCGAGGGGCTCTCGGCGTTTTTCGAGAAACGCAAACCGAACTGGACCGGGAAGTAGCGCTGGGCGCGCATGACCCGGGCGCGCCGAACGGGTAGACTGTCGCCATGCGTTCACTTCTAACGGCACTGGCGGCGCTTGCCTTGGTTACAACGGGCTGCGGCTCCAGCACTGAAGACAACCCGGGCAGTGGCGGCACGGGCGGTTTGGGCGGCGCGAGCGGTGCGAGTGGCTCGGGCGGTGCGAGCGGAGCCGGCGCGTCGGGGGGTGCCAGCGGCTCGGGTGGTGCGAGTGGTGCGAGTGGAACCGGAGGCGCGCCTTGCGTCATGCCGTCGGGCAAGTGGAACGTCGAGTACACCGCGGGCGCCGGGGGCCCGCCGCCGGAAGCGGACATCAGCGCCCGCGCCGCGAGGGGGGGCGTGACCTTCGAGCGCGAGTCACCCGCCGACACCTGCATTCCCGGCGGTGGCCCGGGCAAGGTCACCAAGAACGAAGGCACAGTGGACGCGAGCTGCGCGCTCAGCGCCACCTGGGCCGCCAGCTACTGCTTCTCGGGGGAGACGCAATCGCTGATGCGAGAGCTTTCGTTGCAGTTCGTGTCCAGCGCCAGCGCCGATGGAAGCATGACGCTGACGCGAGGGAACGTCGGACCGAAGACCGTCACGACCCACACCGCCAAGGCAACGCCGGCGCCTTAGCTTGGTGGAGCGTACAGGGCTGAATCACACGGCTTGGACTATTCCGTTAGACACAAGTCAATGCACTTGTCTGTCACGTTGATGTCGCACTTTCCGCTGGTGCACGAAACGTTGCTGGTGCAAGGCTGCCCCGTAGCGATCTTTGGCGCGCAAGTCTTGCTGGCGCCGTTGCAGTAGTTGCCCGCGGTGCAGGAGGCTAGCGCGCCGTCTACGCAGGGGCCACTTGGCCCGGAGGGAGTGGTACAGGTATTCGTGGCCGGGTCGCAGAAACCTTGTGCACAACTGAGCTGTGACTTGACGTTGCAGGGCTTGCCCATGGCGGCGGGCGGTTGGCATTCCCATGCCGTCGGCTGGTTTCCCGCGTCCAGAGCCTTGGGCACGCACCGCAAACCCTCGTCGCAGCGTGCTGGCACCAAGTTCGGTATCGTTGCCGGGGAATCGTCGCCGCAGGCCTGTCCGACTTTCCCCAGCGCCTTGCAGCTATTTTTCCCAGCCGAGGTGTGACAATACAGGCCTGCGCCACAGTCGGCGACCGTGCAGTCATCACCCGCGGCCCCGGGCGCGTAGCACTTGCCTTGACTACAGTGCAGCGGGCTGGCGCATAGGTTGTCCTTACAGGCTTGACCGACGCCCGGATACGGTTTGCATGTTCCAGTGACGACCGAGTTCCCCAAATCACACTGCTCTCCGGCAGGACATACTCCGAGTACGCAGGTAGCGCCGCTGGCAACCTGCGCAACGCACTTGCCGCCCACGCAGATACTTTCCGAGCACTCGCGCGGGTAGGTACAACTGGCGCCCGGCAGTTTCAGTGACACGCAGGTCTTCGCGGTTTCCGAGGTTTCGACGCAACTCAGCCCCGGCGTGCATTCGAACTGCGTGCAAGTACCGCCTGCGGGAACATACTTTTTGCACTTGTTTTCATTGGAGTCGCAATAGGCCACCCCGGGCTCGCACAAGTTTGCGAAATCGCAACTTCCTCCCTCGTTGACGTATGGCGTGCACTTGCCAGGACAGGTTCCTGGCTTGCAGTATCCCGTCGCGCATTCGGAGGCGAAGCCATAGGGGTGGCAATCGCCGCCCGTGGGCACTGTTCCCTTAAACACGCCGTTGCAGGCGTTGGGGACCACGTTCTGCCAACCCAGAAACGCGGCCGCAGGGATCCCCTCGGAACATGCGAAGTCCGTCGCGTTGTCCAAGCATGCGCCAGCCTTCACCGGATCGAACGCAAGATGTCCCTTTGCGACCGCCGCTTTACCTTGAGTGCAGATGGCTTGCACATTCTGCGTGCCCCACCAGGCGTCGCAGTCTCCTAGGAAATTCGCGCGACAGGTCACGAGCCAGTCGCACATCTCCTGTTTCAAAGGCGCACACAATTCGTCCAGCGTTGCGCTGCCCGGTCCGTCTGCGGGTGCGTCCGTCGCGGCATCCGCGCCGCTATCCGTGCCCGCGTCCGCGCTGCCGCCGTTGCCGCTCGTGCCACCCGTTCCCGAGGCGCCACTCTGCCCGGAGGCGCCACCCGTTGCCTTTTTGGCACCGCTCTCGTCGTCCGACGAGCACGCTGCAAAGGCCGTCACACCAAGCAACAAAGCAATCGAGTGAATGCGCATTCTCCAACGCTATCCGCTCCGAGGATCGGCGTCAAAAGCCACAAGCAACGCTTCGGCTCGGCGCGTCGGCGCGCGCCAATCGGGTGCGGGAGCGTCGGGTGCAGAAGCGTCGGTTGCAGGCGCGCCTCGCCAGGGGGCCTTGCTAGGTCCTCTGTCGCGGCACCGGCGTCTGCGAGGGCGCCATCGAAGCGTGCGCTTCAGTTCGTCGACGCTGGCATCGTGATGCGTCGGTTGGCGCAGGAAGACGCAGCGGGCCATTCGTCGAACTGGATCGCGAGGGTGGGATAGGTGGCGCTGGACCAGAAGCTACCCCAAGGAACGGTGTTCGCGGCGCAACCCGTGCCGGCACTGCCGCAGCCGCAGGTGCTGGCGCCAGCGTGCACTTTGGAAACCTGGAAGTGCAAGTGCACGCCTGTTGACCAGCCCGTGGTGCCGGCTTTCGCCAGCGCTTGACCCTGTGTGACGCTTCCGCCGCAGCTGACGCCGGGCGCCAAGGTCATGCCGCCCAAGTGCAGGTACGTGCTGTGGGTGCCATCGCCGTGGTCGACGACGATGAAGTTAGCGCTGTCCACGCAAGAGCTAGAGCCGCAACCCGACGTGGAGTTGATCTTGAGGTGAGTCACCGTGCCGCCGCGAGCGGCCACGATGGTGAAGGCTGAGCCGTTGGCGAAATCCCAAGCGTACTGCGCGTTTCCCACGTGGTCGTTGCAGCAGGAGTCCTTACAGTCTTGGGTGAGCTGCATGCTGACGCCGGACTTCCAGGGAAGCTTGTAGCCGCCGGGCGAGGTGACGGTCTTGCAGTGGTCGGCCACGCCCGGAGCTTCCACGACGCAGCCGTTTGCGCACGGCGTGGAGCTAGTAGGCGGTTTGCCCGCGCCGGCGCATTGGTACAGCACGTTCGGATCGGCGTTCTGCATGTCGCCTCCACCGCAGTACGCACCGGATTGGGATCCCAGGCAGATGGGGTTGAAGCTCGAGCTCCCGCCGGTTCCCCCGCCTCCGGTTCCCGCGCCTCCGGTTCCCGCGCCTCCGGTGCCTGCCCCACCGGTACCCGCGTTGCCCGCGTTGCCCGCGCTGCCCGCGTTGCCCGCGTTGCCCGCGCTGCCCGAGCTGGCGGCCGAACCCCCGCTGCCCGGAAAGCCGCCGCCACCGGTGATGCCGCCGGTTGCAGAGCCGCCGCCGGAGCTCGTGCCGCCGGTTTCACCCGCTACGCCGCCGTCGTCGTCACTGCCACACGCCACGGTCAAACTGAGAGCAAACACGATGAGCGCGTATTTCATGGCTGCTCAAGAATGAACCATGGAGCCAAGGCTGCGCAACACGGGATTGCATGGACTGGGAAAGCGCCAGCCTACATCGTCGCCATCTTGAAGTTCAGGTGGCGCTTCAGCTGCTTCGATCTTGGCTCCATCACGGCGCTTGTGGCGCACGGCGGCGCGGGCGCGCGTGTAGCTGCACCATTCCGCCTTCGAAACTGTGGTGGCCGAGGAATTCCATGGTGTGTCGCCGTTTGCTGCCGGCAAACAGCGCGTGCCCCGCGCCCAAGACCACCGGCACGAGCGTCACGATCACATCGTCGATCAGCTCAGCGTCCAGTGCCTGCCGGATCAGGTTGCCACCGTCGATGTACACATCTTTGCCCGCGGCTGCGGTCAGCGCTGCCCCGACCAAGTCGCGGATGTCTCCGCTGACCCGGCGGACTTGCGCTCGCGGGGACTCGAGCTCGCGATGGGTTGCAACCAACACCGGACGATCCCCGTAAGCCCAGGCGTCGCCGAAACCCGCGACCACGTCGTAGGTGCCGCGCCCCATGAGCAGCGCGCCGACGTCGCCCAGGAACTGCTCGAAGCCGACAGCACCAGCGGGTGGTGTTGCCGCCGCGTCGGCCGGGGTGGCGACAGCGTGCGGAGGGGCTTCGATGTCGCGCACGCTAGACGCGCTGCCGGCGTGCGGTTCCGGAGTTGCGCTGCCTTCCGCGCCGGTGTTCGCGGCGTCGGTGTTCGCACCGTCGGCGCCGGGGAGCCACGAGAGATCGTGGTCGGGACCGGCGATGAATCCGTCCAACGAACAAGCGACGTAAACGCGAACCTGTGCAGGGCGGGGTGGGATGGGCATTGCGCGGAGGGTACTCCAGCCGATGCACGAACGTCCCGTGCACAATCGACGCGTCGGCGGGAGTTTCGTGTGGCGCCGCCCGTGTTCGAAGGCGTCAGCCGAGTGCTCGCACGGCCCGCGCACGATCATGCGCCGGCGACCGCCGCCGTTCCGAAGGTCGGGGCTCCGAGGCGGGCGGGCCTTGGGGAGAGACCCGCCGCTTCCGCCTCTCCGCCGGGCGCCGGCGCACGGTCAGAACAGCAACCGCCGCCGAGGTCATCCGCGGCGCGCCGACTCCACCAAGGAGCACATGGGCCTTCACACCTGGACTGAATGTACTCCTACTCCGCTCGTCCCTGTTTTCGTCCCATGAACGCCGCACCGAAGTCCGCCTCGGCAGCGAGGGCATTGTGGGGGCGGCAGCGTAGCGACAGGTTGGCTTCGGTGGGCGGGCCGCCTTTTGCGAAGGCGGTTTCGTGGTGCAGTTCCAGTCCGCTGCGCTCGCGGCAGCGCTGGCCGCGCTCATCGACGAATGCGCAGCGATGTTCGTCTCGTTGCCACACCGCGCGTCGCACGTGCGCCGGCACGTAGCGGCTTGCTTGTGGGGACGCGCCGCGCCGGTGCGCATCTTCGGTTGCGTCGTTGGCCCCGCGCTGGCGCGGCACTTCCGTTGCGGCGCTGTTGGCCCCGCGCTGGCGCGGCACTTCCGTTGCGGCGCTGTTGGCCCCGCGCCGGCGCGGCACTTCCGTGGCGACTTCCTGCGCCCCGCCGCTGCGGCGCGCGTCGGCCTTGGGTTGCGTCCTCGGCTTGGCGGTCTCCGCACACTTGCGCTTCTTGAGCTCTTGCACGAGCAGGCGCATGGCGCGGAGATGCACGATTTCGATCGAACGACCCGCGGTCGCGCGGCCGAGGAGATCACGCGCTTCTTCCAGCAGCTGCACGTACTCTTCTCCCACCGTGAACTGAACGCCATAGCGCTGCGGAGCGGAGAGCACGCTCGCCGCCGCGGGCACAGCGTCAACCGCTGTCGGCGGGGCGTTGACCGTTGCGGGCGCATCATGATCCGCTACTGCTACGTGGCCAACGGCGCCGCTCTGCGGCTCGCCATCGACGGCGCTGCTCTGCTGCGCGCTATCAACGGCGCTGCTCTGCTGCGCGCCGTCGAGGGCCGCTGATGCGCGGCCAGCAGTGCTCCGCTCCAGCGCGGCGAGCGGCGTTTTCGTGAGTGCTTCGTCGGCGGGCAGCCACTCGCTTGGGCGATCACCCGCGCGGAGGTGGCGCACGGGCGCAAGCGCTTCCATCGCCTCGGGCCAGGTCGGGTTTGCGAGGGACGCGCCCGAAGGGCCGAGGGGCTCCACGCGCGCTGGCACGTCCGGCAGCGGATCGAGGCGGCGCACCAGCTTCGCGATCTCGCGCTTGGAGCGGTGTTTCGCTAGCGACAGCACCTCTTCTAGGTTTTCGTCCGTCATGTGAGGCCCGAGTAGCAAGAGCCCGGTCAGATGCAGCTCGCCTGCCGCGACGCGGTCGAGCAAGACCGGAAAGCGTCGCACCAGCTTGGCCGCGGCGGCGCGGCGCTGCGCCATGTCCTCGCTCATGCGCAGCTCGTAGACACAATACGTATACAGACTCGAGCAGGCGCGCTCCCGATGCAGACCACGCGCCTGCACCTCCGCGAGGTGCGCCAAGAGCGCCGCCTGGATCAGATTGGAGCGACCGACCATCGAGCGCGTGCTGGCCAACAGCTCGCCATCGGAGAGGTGCTCGAGGCGGAGGCTGCTCGCCAGACCGCTCGCGCGACCACGCGGCGAACCTGCGGCGTCTTGTCTCTCGACGCGACAATTGCGGATGGCGCCATCGTTCACCGCAGCCATGACCGGAACAGGGATTTGTGTGCTCATTTCGTCACCTTACACCCTGTTTTTTGTGCCTGCTGGTTCGGTTCAGGCTGCGACTTCGAGCGCGTGGACGCGTTTGCTTTCATCATTTTCTTGAAAGCGCGGCAGCGCCTCAACAGGGCTTGGCGAGAGGCCATTGCGACGCGAGCGACGTAGTTGCGTGGGCGCCGCTCGAAATCGGTGTCCAGTGAAATCGACACCGGCGGCAGTGGAAAGTGAAAGTTGTTTTTTGGTTTGTTTCCGACCAACGGCGTCATCGCAGCCGCGCGTGTACATGCGTGCGCGTGGGCGCTCGACTGCGGGTGCGCGCCACTTACAAGCGCCGCCGCCGCTCTGCCCGAGGCGCGATTCGCGTCCAACACCCTGGGCATTCGGCGACCTCCGGCGCGTCGCGCGCCTCGCCCTGCGCTGGCACCCCGGCGGAGAGGCGGAAGTGGCGGGGCCCCCCAAAGGCCCCCCCCCCCCGGGCCCCCCCCCTCCGGACGGCCGGGGGGGCGGCCGGGGCGCCGCCGGGCG
>CALMUT010000275.1 GCA_937872925.1 uncultured Myxococcales bacterium
GGCCAAGGCCGTCATCGCCGAGAGCTTTGAGCGCATCCACCGCAGCAACCTGGTCTGCATGGGCGTGCTGCCGCTGCAGTTCAAGGACGGCGAATCAGCGCAATCTCTGGGCTTGACGGGCGACGAGCGCTTCGCCCTCAGCGGCCTGGCGAAGGGCATCGAGCCGCGCCAAAGCGTCTCCGTGTCGGCGACGCGCAAGGACGGGTCTCAAACGACGTTCGAGACGACGATGAGGATCGATGCGCCGGCCGAGGTCGAGTACTTCGTCAACGGGGGCATTCTCGACATGGTGTTGCGTCAGATCCTGCATTCGCATTCCTCAGGTCACCAGTAAGAGCGAAGTGGCGGATGCCATGAGTGCATTCTCCGAGCCGCTACTTACCTTTGCGAAACCCCGGAAGCGGCCAGCCACCCAATTTGTAGCCGGCTCCCGGGATGATCCCCTCCCTCGCGGACCGAACGTCTGCGACGGAGATGAACGCATGGGGGTGCGTGGCGTTGATGATCTCGATGACTTCGGGGAGCTGCTTGCGGCGGATGATCGTGAACACGAGGCGCACCGCGCCGTCGCGCCCCTCCCCCACGAAGGTCGTAACGCCGTGGTTGGCTTCCGCAAGAGCGGTCAGCAAACTCTTGTCGTCCGACATGACAATCGCCCGCACCGCGAGGTAGCCAAGCGCGAGTTTCTCCTCGATGAGCATGCCCATCCACGTGCCGGCGGCGAAACCCGCGCCGTAGGCGATGAACGCCATGACGTTGTCGAGATGCTGGAAAATCTGCCGGATCGCGATCAGCCAGATGATCACTTCGAAGAAGCCAAGAACCGGCGCGATCCGCCGGTTTCCTCGGGAGAGCAGGATGATGCGGATCGTCGAGATGCTGACGTCGCAGACTCGTGCAAGGAAGATGATCAGGGGGGTCAACACCCAGACTGTCAGGTCGAACGGCATTCAGGGTCTCCGTGGGCGCTCGGTCGGCGCCTGACAATGACGACGTAGATCTAAGGAACTCGAACGGTTTCGCATCTGGAACCATTTCCGCGCAGCTCTTCGATTGTGGCTCAGGGGTCTTCGAAGACGCGCCCATCACTAGAGCGATGCTCGCTTCGGTCGATTGCGCTCTGCTTCTCGCGCGAACGCAACATGATCATGCCACTGGTGTTTCATGCCGTCGTTCGACCCCGCGTGGGACACCAGGATAGGCCTTGCAGCTGGCGTGGCACTCCCGGGAAAGATTTCCGCAAGGCTCATCACCTGGGTGAGTGAGGTCCTTCGCAGCACGTGACTCCTCGTAAGCTCGCTCGGGCTGCGCACCCCGACCGCAGCCACCAACGCATTCAGACTTGCGAGAGTCGCCGCGTGATAGCGCTGTACGCGTTGCGACTTGTCGGGGACGTCGATTGCTGACGCAAGCGCAGGGTCCTGCGTCGCGATGCCCACGGGGCATTCGTTGGTATTGCAACGCAAGGCCTGGATGCAACCGAGCGCCAGCATCATGCCGCGCCCCGAAAAGCAGCCGTCCGCACCGAGTGCGATCGCGCGAAAAACGTCGAATCCGCTCAGGATGCGTCCGGACGCGAATACCTTCGTGCGCTGGCGCAACCCAAATTTCTCCAGCGTGTCGACAAACAGCACGAGCCCTTGCTCAAGCGGGGCGCCCACGTGGTTGGCAAACTCGACAGGCGCAGCTCCTGTCCCCGCTTCCGATCCGTCTACGACTACGTAGTCCAACGCGGTGCCCGTCGCATGCATGGCTTCGACCAGTTCCACAACGTCGCGCTCGGTGCCGACGCAAAGCTTGACCCCCACGGGCTTTGCTGAAAGCTCCCGCAGGCGCTGCACGAAGTGCAGCAGGTCCAGTGCCGACTCGATTCCGGGATGGCTGGGGGGCGACACCACCCGGGTGCCGATGGGAACGCCCCGGATCGCCGCGATTTCAGCACTAACCTTCGACGCGGGAAGCACCCCCCCGTAACCAGGTTTTCCACCCTGAGACAGCTTGATCTCAATCATCTTGATTTGAGGATGCTGGGCCAGCTCGCTAAACTTGTCTGGATCGAAGCGGCCGTCAGACGTGCGACAGCCGAAATACGAAGTACCGAGCTGTAGGATCAGGTCACCGCCGCCCTCGAGGTGATGGGTGCTCACGCCGCCTTCGCCGGTGTTGTGGGCGAATCCGCCTCGCTTCGCACCGGTGCTGAGCGCGCGAATGGCAGCCCCACTCAGGGCGCCGTAGCTCATGGCCGCGATGTTCAGGCGGGAAGCCGAATAGGGCATCGCCGCGCTGCCCGCACCCACCATCACACGAGACTCCTCCAAGGGCGCCGGCTTTGGATACATGGAATGGGCGATCCACTCGACGCCAGGCAGCGACACATCTTGCTTCGTACCGAACGGAACCGTGTCTTGCACGCCTTTAGCACGACGGTAAACGAGCGAGCGGGCTTCGCGACTAAACGGCGTGCCGTCAGTATCACTCTCGCCGAAATACTGACGCATTTCCGGGCGTACCCACTCGAAGAGCCCCCGAAAGTGCCCGACCACCGGGTAATTGCGCAGCAATGCATGGCGACGTTGCAGCAGGTCCCAAATGCCAATTGCGACCAACACACCGCCGATCCACCACAGTGCGGGTGGAAGACCCCGCGCAGCAAGGTCGATGACCAAAGCGGAAATGAACGCGACAGAAAACACGACGAAGGCGCGACGGAACATTGCGAACCTCGCAGAACTTGTGACCACGCAGCACGAAAAACGACGCGCTACGCGAAAGACTCTGGGACAACCGGATACGCAGATACCTGCGTCAAAGCGGGAATGACTTGCTGCTGGCGTGCACGTTTGTCGCTCGAGGCACAGTCCTCGGCGAAACAAACGGCGGCTCAGACATGCATGATGTCCGGGAGTATGCGCCCGAGTGCTTGAAGCGTCAAGCTCTGGGCACAAGTCAGGGCACGAGCCACGAGCCACGGGACCCGGGATGGCCCGGTGTCCGACTGATCCACCTGTGCGCTACGTCACGGTTCCGTGTACCGTGCCTCACGCGCTTGTGAACGTGTGGCCGATATTTCCTCGAGTCCACGTAGCGCGCAATCACAGAAGGGGATTCGAAATGAAGGCACTCATCTATCGCGGCCCTGGCAAACGAGTCTGGGAAGACGCTCCCGAGCCGAAGCTCAAAGATGCCACCGACGCGATCGTGCGCATCGACACCACCACGCTCTGCGGAACCGACCTGCACATCCTAAGCGGGCACGTTCCAGCGGTCACCGATGGACGCATCTTGGGTCACGAAGGAGTGGGTACGATCACCGAAGTCGGCTCCGCGGTGAAGACACTGAAAGTTGGCGACCGCGTCATCATCTCCGCCGTCAGCGCCTGTGGTTCGTGCGCCTATTGCCACCCGCGGCTGCCCTCGCACTGCCTCAACCCCGAAGGGGCGAGTGGCATCGGCTGGATCCTGGGCCACCTCATCGACGGCACTCAGGCAGAGTTCGTGCGCACGCCTTTCGCCGACAATTCCCTGCATAAACTCCCTGCGGGCGTCAGCGACGAAGCGGCATTCGGCTTGTCCGACATCCTTCCGACCGGCTTCGAGATCGGCGTGCGCAACGGCCGCATCAAGCCGGGCGACATCGTCGCGGTGGTTGGCGCCGGCCCGATCGGTCTGTCGGTGATCATGACCGCGGGCCTGTACGGCCCGTCCCGCGTCATCGCACTCGACATCGACGATAACCGCCTGGAGTTCGCGAAGACCTTCGGCGCGACCGACAGCGTCAACAACGGGGCCGCCAACTGGCGCGACCAAGTCATGGCGATGACCGACGGACTCGGCGTCGATGTCGCCATCGAGGCGGTTGGCATTCCGGCAACGTTCGACATGTGCGTCTCGCTGATCCGACCCGGCGGCACTGTCGCGAACGTCGGCGTGCATGGCGAATCCGTCGAGCTGAAGCTCCAGGATCTCTGGATCCACGACGCCACGATCACGACAGGTCTCGTCAGCGGTACGACGACCCCGATGCTGCTCAAGCTCGTCGCGCAGGGCAAGCTCTCGCCGGAGAAATTCGTGACCCACCGCTTCAAGCTCGACCAGATGATGGAAGCCTACGACACCTTCGGCAACGCGGCCGAGACGAAGGCGATGAAAGTCGCGCTCACGCGCTGAGATCTACTGCACTCAGGCTTTTAGGTGCCACGCTCCAAGCACAACTCAGGATGGCGCGGGCAAGTGATGCTGCTCACGCGCGAGCGCGCGATACCCGGATACGAGCAGCGCGATGACGATGGGCGCCGAGAGCAGGAGCAACCATTGCCCGGTTTGCTTCTGCTCGCCCAGCGTGAAGATACCGCAGAGTAGTGCTGAGTAGTGGGTGTACAACATACCCAAGGCGAAGATCATCGACGCGCCGTAGATGCCGATGGCAGCGCGCAGGACAAACGGCATGACAGGCACGCTCCACGCAAACGCAAAGCCCGCCGCGAGCAAATTGGCGTGCAGCAACTGATCGATCCATGGGGAGAGCGCCGCGGCGTCGACGGAGCGAGGGATCATCCAAAATGCCAGGGAACCGAGGAAGAACACCAGGCCTGTGAGTCCGAGCGGATTCCAGGCCACACCACGTGCCACGCGAAAACGACGCCCGGCCAGATAACCGAGCACCAGCCACACTGGGACATGGATCAGGACGAAACGAGGCTGCGTCTCTGTGAGGTAAGAGTCCACGAACGGCAACAAAAGCAAGCTGACTAGACCAAGCCAGAGCAAGCTGCTGATGCGTCGCCAGGTCATATCAGGCCCGTGATCGTACTAGCGACGTCCTCAGGACGGTCGTCAGGTGAAAACACCGCCCGAACCTGCCCCTGTGAATCGAGCAAGAATAGATCGAGGCCATGATTGATCAGTCCATCGTCCCGTCGGATGACCAAGACCCCCAGCCGCCGGAGCAGCTCTTCGGGGTGAGGATCGATGAGCGGCGCGATGGTCCAATCAGCTTGCCTACCGTGAGCAACCCACATCTCGCGCAGAGCCTCGGGGGAGTCGTGATCAAAGCTAAGGCTCACGATCTGCACCTGAGTCGGCACGAGATCCCCTAGCGCCGCTTTGATGCCATGAATGCGCCCCATGGCGAGTGGGCAGGCTGCGGGGCAATTGGCGTAGAAGAACTGAATCAGACGGTACGCTGGTTCAGCCCGCGTCGCGTCAACGATCTCACCACTGGCGGTGTCGATGAAGCGCAGCGGAGGTGCCTGCCGCGGCAGCGGGCCCGCCTCGATCAGCGTCGCCGAGTAGCTCGTGAACACCTTCAGGCCGTGTGTCCACCAGCCCAGGATCGCGACGACGCCGAGCAGAACGAGCAGCGGCACTAGGTTCCACACGGGCGTGTGGCTGGGTGTCGCCGACGGGTCGCTGCTGGCAAGGACGCTCACCGCACTACTCCAGGGCAGGCTCCGCGCGGCGCCCCTTGAGCAGCGAGACGCAGAACGCGATGACGCCGACCAAGAAAACAGTGGCAAAGACGGCGCCGACCAGGGCCAGTTGCGCGCCGGTCTCGGCGATCGAACCAAATGTCAGAGCCTTGTAGCTGACGTAGCGCCTCGGTACTCCGCTCATGCCACCGAGGTAAAACATGAGCACAAAGCCATACCCACCGAAGATCATGGCAAACAGGCTCCCTTTCGCGAGCCGCTCAGCTTTCGACTCGACGAAGCGATGTACGAAGCCGAGCATGAGCAGCACAAAGCCCACCACGAAATACGTGTGGAAATGGCCTGGCACCCACAGCGTATTGTGAAAGATCTGGTTGACCGCGATGGTCGAGTCGACCACCGCGGCGATCCCACCGATCACCCAGCCAACGATCCCTAGGAAAAATGCAAGCGGCGTGAAGTTCCAGCGCACGCCTGAGCCGAAGACCTGGCTTCCGACGCCGAAGACGGTCACCGCGGTGGCTGGGATCGCGCTCAGGTACGAGATGATCTGCCCAGCGTACTGCAGCCCGTCAGGCTGCGCGAAGTCCGCGTAAAGGTGATGAAAGTACGCGCCAAGAATGAAGAACATCGTCGCATTCCAGGCCACCACGGTGAGCTTATTTAGGCCCCAGGCTCGCTTCGTATACGTGGGTAGGTACGCGTAAACGGCGGCGATACCGCAGTACATCGCCAAGTTGACGATTACGTGGCCGAACATAAACATCGAGTTTTTCAAGAGCAGCGCATCGAAGTTGGTTTCAGGCGCGAGCCACTTGAAGAGGTAGGTGACGAAAGTGGCGGCGCCGACCAGCGTCGCAAGGGTGCCCGCGACAGAACAGATCACGGCGATCAGGACCGGAGCTGGCAGGTCCTTCTCCAGCTTTTCTTTGCGGAAATACTGCCAGCCGACCAGGTTAGAGACCCCGTAGCGCTTGGCAAGCGCACGCAACATGTCGAGTTGGCAGACGAGCCAGCACACACCGAGCAGCATCAGCGAAATGATCGCGACGCCGATCGACCACTGGGGCCAGGCCGGGTTGTGGAACGGCAAGGGGTAGAGCGCGTACCAGCCCGGACCGAAGCGTCCGATCAGAGTCGCGGCGAGGAGGCCTACAGCGCCTGCCAAATAGAGCACCCACGCGAACCGCATCAGAGGCACGCTAGGCATGGCGTACCTGGCCGTGATGAACCAGATGATGACCAGGCCCGCGGAGAACATCGTGCCGGCCATACCGAGCCCGTGCATGGTCATGAGGGCGTAGAACATCGGCATACCGACATCCACCGTCTCGCTCTGCTGCAGGCGCATGGTGATCCCGAAGATGATCATCACCACGAAGACCGCGAGGATCGTGATGAACCAAAGTCGCGTAGTCGCCCGAACCCCTGGATCGATCGGGCGGGTGTCTTCGACGGTCACATCAGCGCTCATTGGACCTCAAGCTCCGCCAGCATGGAGTGGTGTATCAGCCCACAGTATTCGAGGCAGACGACGTGGTAACGACCTGGCAGGTCGAAGACGTAGCGAAGGTGGTTGACGTAACCCGGCATCGCCTGGGCCTGCGCCAAGAGGTTCCCCTTCTCGTCGTAGATACCGAAACCGTGGTTTACGTCTTCGGAGGTGACTGCGAACTCTACGATCTTTCCCGCGGGGAGAACAATCGCTGACGCTTCGTCGGCGCCGGCTGGCCGACGGATTTCCCACGACCACATGCGCCCGATGACCTCCAGCCGCAGCGACGGTTCCTGATCGAGCAGCGTCGAGTACGGGTTCTGTGGGAGGGTTACCCCCAGCATCACTACTAGCCCTGCGATCAGCGCCCATGCGTAGTATTTGCGCATGCCGTAGACGGCCTCATAACCGCCAGGAATATCCGTAGGCGCCTTCTTCGCCACGTACAGCGCAATTAGGACGACTAACGCGGTCGCCGCAAGCGTCACCCAACCCGCAATCACCGCCATCGACACTCTCCTTGATGATAGTCGGCGGGCTCATGGTACCGCTGCAGGGCGTTGTCGAGTGGTGAAACGCAAACCCAAGCTGCCTTGCGAAACGCGGGGGTGGTGCCTATAGACCTCCTGCGTACCCTGGAGGGTCGACTATTGCTAAACCCTGACGAGCTACAGTCGACAGATCGGAAGAGCACACGTCTGAACTCCAGTCACGATCAGATCTCGTAT
>CALMUT010000276.1 GCA_937872925.1 uncultured Myxococcales bacterium
GGGGCGAGACCCCGCCCCCCCCCCCGGCGGCCGGCGGCCCGCTGGCCTTGGCCGGGGCAATTGCCCCCACCCCCCGGGCAGCGGGGGAGCCCAAGCCCAAACCCGACCCCGAGCCGGAAACAGCCACGCCTCCGTCGCCGCCCCCGCCCGCCTCCGTTGAACCGAAACTAGACCGCCTGCCGCCGTCGCCACCACCAACATTCATGGCGATCCGCGTCGCCGGGGGCGGTTTGATCGCCGCCGGAGTGGCTCCAGCGCTGGCGCCGGGGATCTGGGTGCATGGTGGCGTAGGCTTGGACAGCTTTTCCATCGGGGTCGACGGGCGCGCGACCTTCTCCGCTTCTGACAACGACGCACGCGGCACGGTCAGCGCGTCGTTGATCGCCGCGACCTTGGTGCCCTGCCTACACGTCGACTCGCTGTTTCTCTGTCCCACAGCCACGATCGGCGCGCTGCAGGGCACTGGCGAAAATGTCTCGCGCCCGAACAAGGCGACGACGGTGCACGCCTCGGCGGGCGCGCGCATCGGGATCGAAGTGCCCCGGGACCGCTATTTGAGCTTCGTCGCCCACGGCGGCATTGACGCCAACCTGACCCGCACCACCCTGAAGATCGACGGCCAGGACGTCTGGACGACGCCGACGCTGAGCGGGGGTTTTGCCGGCGGTGCGCGCTTTCGGTTCTAAAAGCGCAATAGTTACCAGCGGTTAAAAGCTTTTTCGATGCTCCGTGACGGATCCTTCCGCCTCTGCCCAAATGTCAGCTGTGGTCCAAAGCGCGCAGGCGACCCGGGTCGATCCGGGATTCGAAGCCGTGTTTCGTGCGGAGCTTGGCTACGTCTGGAAAACGTTGGAGCGCCTGGGCGTGCCCGAGCGCGACGCGGAGGATGTGGCGCACGACGTGTTCGTTGCCGTGTACCGCCACTTCGGAGACTACGACGGTTCACGGCCCATCCGGCCGTGGCTCTGCGGCTTCGCATACCGCACCGCCTCCGACTACCGACGCCTGGCGCGTAACCGCTATGAGCGCACGGCCCACGATGGCGACGTCGACAGCCCAGATAGTGATCGCACCGCGCGGCGGATCGAGGCGCGGGATCTCACGTTGCGCGCACTGGAGCAGGTCGCACTGGAGCGGCGTGTTGTGTTGATGATGCACGACATCGACGGGCACGCGGTTCCGGACATCGCGCGGGAACTCGAGATCCCGGTCAATACCGCTTACTCGCGTTTGCGCCTCGCGCGCGACGAGTTTCGCAAAGCAGTAGCCCAACTGCAGACCCCCGGAGGCGCCGCATGACCGAGCTCGAGCCATTGCCCCCAGAGCTGCAAGCGCTGTTCGCCGCGGAACGGGAACGCCCAGGTCCAAGTGAAGAACTCACGCAGCGCCTCTTCGCGCGCGTCAGCGCGTCGATCGGGATCCCTCCAGACGGCGGTGGCGGTGAAGAAGGTGGCGACAACGGCGGTGGTGGCGGCGGGAGTGGCGACGTCGGCGGCGGTGCATCCGGCCCAGCGCCGTCGGGAGCAGCTCCGCCCGCGCCGCAGGCCGCGTTGCCGCATGCCGGCACAAGCGCTGTTTCCCCGAGTACGATGCCGCCGCCCGCCCCGCTGCCGACTGCAACGACCGCAACGGCTGCGACGGCTGCGACGGCTGGATCGGGCGCGACGGCTGTGGCGGGAGCAACGGCTGCAGCGGCGAAGGGCCTGGGCGGTTTGCTTGCGAAGCCCCTCTTGATCGCCGCCGTTGCCTTTGCAGGAGGAGCCGCCGCCGGGGTGGCCGCCATGCGCGCCAGCACGCCCGCGTTGCCAAGCATCCAGCGCACGCCGCCGAAGATCGTGGTGGTGCATGCACCGGCGTCCGCGCCCCCGGTCGCGCCGCAGTCGTCGATTTCACCCGAAGATCTCGAACGCGAAGCGCCGCTCGCGCAACACATCGCAGGCGTGCCCGCCAGTGCCAAGCCAGAAACGACCGGTCGCGACCTCGACCTAGGGAAAGAACGCGCGCTGCTATCGACGGCGCGGACTGCTCTCGCGAAGCGCGACGGGCCCGGTGCGCTCGCCGCGCTCGACCGGCATGCCGGACAGTTTCCCAACGGCAGGCTCGCGGAAGAACGCGCGAGCTTGCGCGTGCAGGCGCTTTTGCTAAGCGGTGATCGCACGCGCGCCACGCGCGAGGCCGAAGAGTTCAAGCAGGCGTACCCGAAGAGCCTGCTCAAAGGTGCCGTCGAAAAATCTGTCGCGCAGCCGTGACGGATCCCGGGGGCTGCCCCCAAGTGGGAAGCGAGCGCAAAAAGAAATCGGCTCGCGGAGGAATGGGAATGAAAAAGCTTTCAATGGTTCTAAGTTCGCTACTGCTCTTGAACGGCTGTCTCTTGGAACAGGACCTCGGTGAAAACGATCAGGGTGTCAACGGAACCGGCGCCGCATCCGGCGCCGCTGGCGCGGCAACGGGCGGGAGTTCTGCGAGCGGCGGCAGTGCTGGCGCCGTGACGGGAGGTTCCGCCGGCAGCGGCGCGGCGGGTTCCGGAGGCACCGCAACCGGCGGCGCGAGCAGCGGCGGAACCGGCGCGGGCGGCGCAGGCACCGGTGGAACCGGCACCGGTGGAACTGGAACCGGTGGAACTGGAACCGGTGGAACAGGCACGGGTGGGACTGGCACCGGTGGAACCGGCGGAAACGGCGGAAACGGCACTGGCTACGACACCGTCGGCGCCGGTCTGTACTTCACTTCGGTGAAGGTCTCCGGCAACGACGTGTACTGGGCCACCACCGGCGATCTTTCGTCTGGATCCCTCGCCTATGGTTCGCTGCTGCGCAATCCCAAAAGCACGACGTGGACCAGCGGATCGCCCATCCCCACGGGCACCAGTGCCGGCTACATTCACGGCGCTGCGCGCACCCTGCTCGTGGATGGATCCGACGCCTACGTTTGGTATTCGCAGATCATGCCGGGCTGGAAAGGCGGCGGTGCGACCAAGGTCTCGCTTCCCAGTGGTCCGGAGAAGGACTTCTTGGACGCGATTGGCCCCGGCACTGCCATCTACGCCACAGCGGGCGACAACCTGATCGCCGTGGACGCGACGCACCTCTACTTCTTGTGCGACGAGTTCTTCTTCGATCGAGGGATTTGTCGTTACGCCAAGAATCCCACATCGGGCGCCAACTTCGAGCTCGTCGTGGACGAGCCACCGGAATCCATCCGCAGCATCGGCGTGACCGCGACGCACGTGTATTGGGCCACCAACTTCGGAACGCTCAATCGCATCGCCATTGGCGCGCTGCCAAACAAAGAGGAATTAGTCGGCAGCGTGGCGCAGTCACCGACTTCCTTGGTTGTGGATGGTGGCGACGTGTTTGTGCTCGGCACCGATACCAACAAGGGCACGCTGCACTTGACCAAGTTCCCCGGGGGCGCCGCTCCGGCGCAGGAGCTATACACAACAAGCGCGCAGAAGTCTGGCTCACTGGTTGCGGACGGCACCAACCTCTACTTTGCCAACGTCGATGCGGACACCATCTCCCGCATTCCGAAAATCGGCGGGACACCCACGGTGGTGGTCGATCTCTCAAAGAGCACCAACTACAAGGTGGGCGACTTCGACGTGGACAGTGCCAACGTCTTCTTCGCTGCGATGGCGGCCAACGGAGCTCCCCTGGCAGATCTGATCCAGCGCGCTCCCAAGTAAACGCGTTACGTCTGGAAGTTCCGAGGGCCCGTAGAATGCTACGGGCCCCTATCCCGATTGACCCCGGCGCAGGCCCAACACGGCAGTTGTTGATTTTTTTTTATGTGCCGGCGTTCGGCGTCATCGACACCACGCCTTTCGGTGTTCCGGCCTAGTGTGCCCGGGCGAAGGGTGACCAGCGCAGGAACAGCGCGCCGAGAGCCGCGGGCAAGAGCTGCGTCAGGGCCAGGAAGAGCAACGTCCCGGCCACGATGTCGGTTTCGGGTAACGATCCCGCGAACAGCACGAGCGCAGCGGCTTCGCGCGTGCCGAGACCGAGCAGGGTGACCGGCAGCTTCGCCGCAATGAGCACCAGCGGCAGCCGTGCGGCCACTTCGAGCCACGCGACGGGCGCGCCCAGCGCGTGCAGTGCCAGGAAGAACACGACCAGTTCGCCGAAGACAACCACCGACGTGTGCAGTGTGGCCCAGAACCACGCGCCGCGCTTCGCGACCTGCGCGCTACCCAGCAGTGAAAGCACGCGCTGGAGCTTGGGCCACGGCGCACGCTGCGCAAGCTGCCGCCCGACTCCGTGCGCCAGGTAGCCCCCAACGAGGGCAGCGGCTGCCAACAGGGTGAGCGACGCGCGGAGCCCATGCTCGACAGGTATCAAGAAGCTCGCTCCGCAACCAAGCAAGAGCAGCAGACACAGCTTGAGCCACAGCGTGGTGATCGCCGCGCGCAGCGCAGCATCCAAGGCAACGGCCTGCCTGCGCACGAGAATGGCTGCTAGCCCAAGATTGCCGCTGCCTGCGGGAAGGGCGTTGTGTAGGGACAAGTTGCCCAGCGTTGCGCGCATCGCTTCGGCCCGGCTGAGTTCTGCGCCGCAGGCACGCACGCAGCCGCGCAAGGCGAGGGAAGAGCTGCCTGTGTTGAGCCAGAGTGACAGAAGCAATGCCGTGCACAGCACACCCGGATCTGCGCGCGCAGCCGTCGCCAGCACGCCGTGCACGGGCACCCGGAAAAAGACCAGCGCCAGCGCGCCGGCCGTACACAGCAGCGACGCCAGGGCCCAGAGCCGTCGACGCCTTGGAGCATCTCCCGCGCGTTCTTTGGCTGGCGGCGTCTTGGGCATGCTCAGCGGTTGTTCGACCCGCTCATGTAGTCCCGCGTCGCCAAGTTCCAGACCGCGCCCGGGCTAGCGCCAAAGATCAGGTTCTTTTCGACGCTGTGTGCTGCCCAACACGTGCCGCGGCTGCAGTCTATTTCGGACAATCGGCGAAACGCCTCGGCCACCCCCAGGCTGAACACATTGGGAGCGGGCGCGCAGCGCGGATCATCCAGACTGCCTGCACACGGATACATGCTGCCGTCCACTTCGATCCGGCAGGTGACGCGGCCCGCGTGGCAGCGCAACGGCTGGGGACGTGGAAACTCCATGAGCACGTCCAGCCCTGGGTCCGAGTTCCACACGTAGGGCCGGTAGTCGGGCTCTCGCAGGCGCGACAGCGCCGCGCGGTACGCCGGCAGTTCTGGCGTCTCCGGGTTGGGATCGGTGGAACCAAAGCGATGCACGAAGCCGGGCTGCACGACGAGATAGGTCCCGTGCTCTTTCGCGAGGTCGACGAAGAAGTCCAGGTGCGTCAGGTTCTGCTTGAAGAGCGCAACGTAAAAGGCAAAGCGCCTGTTGCTGGCCTGTAGGGTGTCGATGCCGCGCATCAGTCGCTCAAATGCCCGGGCGCCGCGATAGGCGTCGTGGGTGGGCTGGGGACCGTCGACACTGACCAAGAAGGTGTCCGCGCGCTCCACGACGTCGGCGCGTTCCGACAGCAACGTGCCATTGGTGTTCACGCTGGACTGCATGTCTCGGTGGCGGATGCGGTCGAGCAGCTGCGGTAAGTCGTCGCGCAGCAGGGGCTCACCCCCGGTCAAATGCACCCGTTGGCACCCGGCCTTCGCGAGCTCGTCGATGACGCGTAACGCCAGCGCTGTGTCGGGTCCCTTCGGTCCGCTAAAGCGCGCGCAGAACGGACAGCGTGCGTTGCATGCCCGGGTGATTTCCCAGCCCACACCGAGCAACTGGCGGCTGCTGCCCGTGGCGGCGAGAGCAAAGCGCGCCGCAGTTTGGAGCTTGCGTCGGAGGCTGCGCGTCACCACGCGCCCAGCGTAGCGCAGCGCGCCGGCGCGTGTCTGAGGGAAACTACGCTACTTTCGCTGCGGTCGGTTTGCTCTTCAAGGGCAGCAGACCGGACTGGGTCAACTTGTCGAAGAACGGAACGTATTTGTTCTCGATCTGCGCGTCGGCCGGCGGCGGTGCGATGCCGAGTTCTGCAACGCGCTCGGTGGACAGGGTGGGCTCGGGACCAGGGCGACGCAGCTCACCACGTGCGAGGGAAAGGGCGCCGGCCAGTCCGCCGCCGTTCTTGAAAACTGCGTGCCGTGCCCCCGGGTTCGCCACGGTCAGTGCCGCTTCGACGAACGCCAGCGCGGCCCGGCCGTAGCGCTTCAGAGTCGAGACGTGCGTCTTCGGCCGCAGCGGGCGCAGCGCCAGCTGAACGCCAACGCGCATGTAGCGTGCCAGTTCCTCGAAGGACTCGATGCGACGCAGCATGGACAGCGCGTAGCGGGGCCGCGCGTAGAACTTGAAGTAGGCGCGCCGAGCCTCGTCTTCCAACGCGGCTCGCGGCAGCTCGGTCCAGGGCGTGGGCAACAGATGCTCGCTGACCGCGCCCTTGACGTACTCGCGCCAGTAGTCGATCCCGAGGGCGTCCACGACGTACTTTCGCTCCAGCTCCGTATGCGGCTTGATGATCGCGATCTGATATTGCGCGTAGGCGAGGGGTAGTGAGACTGAAAAGTCTACGGTTTTGCGCACCGTCTCTTTGGTGTCTCCGGGCGCGCCCAGGATGAAGAAACCTAGGGACATGATGCCGGCTGCCTGAACGCACTCTAGGGTCTTTCGCAGCTCCGCGGTCGTGGACTGCCCCTTCATCATGCCCTTCAGGACGTCGTCGTCCCCCGCCTCCACGCCGAAGTAGATGCGTCGGCAGCCACCTTCTGCCAGCGTCTGGATGAACTCCTCGTCGGGTCCGCGCTTCGTGCTGTGGTGTGAGAGCGAGTCGACCCGGGAGCGGCACGACCAAATCACGTCTAGCTTGCGGCGTTTGATCTCCTTGGCGATGGCCATTGCGCGTTCGCGGTCGTGCAGCATCAGCGGATCGAACCAATCGATCTCGCGAATTCCTAGGGCGATGCACTCTTCGATTTCCGTCAGCACTTGCTCCGGCGTGCGCGCTTGGTAGCCACTCTGGCGCATGCAGCAGAAGGTGCACGGATACGGGCAGCCCACTTCACTCATGCCGATGGTGAAGTGCTTGCGCTGCGAAATGTGCGAGTAGTACAGGGAGTTGTCGAAGATGCTGCGGTCCGGCGTGGGGAATTCGGAGAACAGCGGCCGCTTACCTGGAAAGGTGATGTGCGTTTGCCCGCCAGAGCGGTAGGCCAGATCCGCAACGCGGTCGTAGCCACTGCCGCGTTCGAATGCAGGTAGGAACTCCGGCAAGAAGACGTGCCCCTCCCCGCCACACAAGAAGTCGAAGCAGCCGTGGCTCATCAGCTCTTCGACATAAACCTTGGCTTCGTAGCCACCGGTGACCGTTGGGATCCCGGTGCGTGAGCGGATGGCCTTGGCCCACGGCAACATGTCTTGGATGGTTTGCGCCGCATGCGACGAAAACCCGATCAAGTCCGGCCCGTAGGCTTCGACCTCCTTGGTGATCGTATCCAGGGACTTCTTCGTAGCGGGTGCATCCCAGAGTCGGACGTCCCAACCCGCAGCTTGAGCGCCCCGTGCGACCCAGCCGAAACCAATGTGGGGGAAGAGTCCGAACTCGTCGTCGACGGTTGCCAGGTTCTCGTTGAACGCTTTGGCGAAGAACGGAGGGTATACCAGGGCTAACTTCACGAACGCACCTAGCGCAGTATAGTCTGTCTCGAGCGGACGGTGAGGGTTTGCGATGAAGTTGCCAGCGAAGCTGCGTGAAATCCATCCGATGATCCTCCTCGATCTAGGAGTCACGGCGTTATTTCTGCTTGGGACGATCCTGGCGCACGATGCCTTCATAGCGGCACGACAAGTGCCCGAGGGCGCCATCGAACAGGGCTCGCATGTTGCATTGCTCGTCGCGCTCGGCGCGTGGGTGCAGGCGGTGCGCGTGCTGCGGGGCCGCGGTGGCGCGCGAGGGTTGGCCGCTGTGGTAACGGCCTACGTCCTGCTCTTGCTACTCGAAGAGATCGACTACGGGTTGATCTACGGTTTGGATATCGGGTTCAAAGACGTCTTCGGCGTGACTTCGTTCCATCAGACGACCTGGAAGAACGAATACGTGTGGCAAGACAAGCTGTATTGGTTTGGCGCGCCCATGGCCGCCTTTTTTGCAGCGCCCTTTTTCGGTCGGTTAACCGAGCGATACCACCCAGCCGCGGCCACGCGTCGTGACAGCGTCGCCTTCGTCGTGGTGCTCGTGACCTTCCTGGTCGTCGACCAATTCCACCGGCACGCGATCAGCATTTACCAGGCTGTGATGTACGCGCTCATGGCCTGGGTCGGAGCACGCGCCGCTGGCTATCCGAAGGGGCGCATCGTCGAGGCAAAGGCGGGCCCCGTCGCTGCCGAAGTAGAGCCGCCTGCTGCAGCGCCTGGCGTTGCCGACAAGGGCGCTCCGCCGCCAGCGCGAACGCGTCGGGACTCACCGCGCTGGACACCGGTACCGAGCGTGCGTTCGATGAGCCCGTTCGCCCCGCAGGCGCCGAAGCCCCTCGGCCGCGGGCCGGCACGGGTGTCACGCAATACGTGGATCGGACTCACCAGCGCGTCGGCGTGCTTGCTGCTGTTTGCGGTCGCGTTTGTGGTCCTGGACCCCTTCGTTGCGCCAGCGGCGAGTTCGACGCCGAACCGGATCGCGACGACGGACGCCCCCGCTCCCGACCCATCCGCACCGTCGGTGAATCCTGTTGTCACGGCTGCGCCGGCGAGGGAGTCTGGTTTCCTAACCCTGGCATGCGAACCAGCATGTGGTCGCGTGGTGGTTGCCGGACGAAACCTCGGTCCGACGCCCATCGTGCGGCATCCTCTGGAGCCCGGTGACCATCAAGTGACCGCGACAAGCGGGACCCTTGAGCGAAGCTTCACAGTGGAGATCCGACCGAGGGCGACGACGTCGCGTCGCATCGACATGCGCTCCTTGCCCGCATCCCCCTATTGAGCCCGCGGGTTTCGTGCGACACTTGGCGGATGAGACGTCGCAGCAAAGCGCGCAAGATCCTCGTGGCCTCCATTGGTGTCGCGGCCGTCATGTACGGTTGCAAGAAGAACGACGGCGGTGGTGGCGACGGCATGGAAACCACAGGCAATCTGGTGGCTCCGGATCCGATGCCCGACGCGGCGGCGCAGCCCGAAGCCGTGCCCGATGCAGAGCCGCCTCCCCCGGAACCGGCCCCGGAACCCGTGGGAAATCTCATGCCCCCGGAACCGTCGCCGGTCCCGCCGCCCCAGACGCCGCCGAAAACGCCGAAGGAGTGATCCCTCGCAAAAACCCCGGCGGAACCGGGATTCTTTGGCGTCGCCTTGCATGACCGAAGTCAATCCGTGAAAATGGTTGCATGAGGCGACGCAGGAGTGGGGCAGGGCGCAAGCTCTTGGTGGCATCGGTTGGCGTGGCGGCAGTCACCTACGTGGCATGCAGCAGTGACGACGGGTCGTCGAACCCGCCGACGGATGCGGGCAGCCAGTTGGATGTCGTCGCTAACCTCGTGGCGCCGGACACCGGCACCGGAGGCACCGGCCAGGACGCGTCCCAAGACGTAAACCAGCTCGACGTGGTGGCGAACCTGGTAGCCCCGGATACCGGCACGGACGCCCCCGATGACAGCACGTCCAATCCCCTCGATGTCGTCGCCAACCTGGTAGCGCCGGATACTGGCACAGACTAAAAGCAGCTCCATGAGCGGAGAACTGTTCGAGCTTGAGCTGTACGGCGAGGGCATGGAGCGGCGTTATCGGCGCCAGCGGCCTGAGGTCGAAGCCATGCCCTGGGGCAGCATGAACCCTAAGGATTACCCGGAGGCAGCGCTATTGCGCGCGCGCAAACAGTGGACCGGCGCGGCGTTCCAGGAGCACCGCACCGGGATCGCCTGCGCGTCGGCGCTGCGCTCTTTACTGGAGTGTCGCGCTCCTTTGGATTTGATCGCGATGGCTTCGCGGTTCCCCCTGGATGAGATCGTGCACGTGGAGCTATGCGCTCGCATGGCTATGGAGCTGGGTGGGGGCACAGAAATCACCCACGACCCGGACGAGATGATTGTGGACGCTCCGGAAGAGCTGCGCCCGCTCATGCGCGCCGCGGACAAAGTCGTTCGCTACTTTTGTGTGGGCGAAGCCCTGAGCATCCCGCTGCTGCGCGGCACCTGGAAAGCGGCGAAGCACCCGCTGCCCCGCGCAGTGCTCGGCCGCATCGTCAAAGACGAAGCCGCGCACGGAGTGTTCGGTTTTGCGTTTTTGGACTGGGCTATCGACGACTTCTCGGCGGAGGAGCGTGCCCACCTCGGGCGCGCCGCGGACCGCACCATTCGAGCCATCCAGCGGCAGTGGCGCGGCATCGAAAAAGGGCGCAGCGCAGACTACGACGAGAAAATGGGCGACGCCCTGGGTTGGATGCAATCTGACGCCTACTTGGAGCTCGCAAAGAAGTCCATGGAGCAGCGTGTCCGCGCTCCGCTGCGCGAGTTCGACATTCCGATTTCCGCGTAGGACTCGGTCTCTGTCTCCGTCGCCCGTTTTTGAGTCGCGGGTTCAGTCCCGCGGCGATAGAGACCGCATGCGCTCTCGATATTTGCGCGGAGGGAAGAACGCCAGTCCGATACTGAGGGCAGTGACCATGGCCAGCGCCGACACGATGCTGATCGCCCAGACGTGCTCGCGTATGCCCGTACCGTAGGCGAGTCGGTGCGCGATGGGCACCGCGTAGGCCCCTGCGGACGCGGTCATGGCCAGGCCCCACAGGCCCACGCGCTGCATGACGATGGGATCTGCCAGCCCGATGCGCACTCGGCGGCGCAGCTGCGCGTGGAACCGCAGGCACTCGAAGGCGAGCCAGGTCGGCGCCAGACCTCGCACCAAGAGAGCGCCAGGCACCCACAGGCCGGTGATGGGCTCCGGGTCCGAATAGCGCAGGTACTCACCGGACCAGAGTTCTCCTGCGAAGGCACCAACGCCCAGAACGGCGAGTGCGGTGATGAACACCCGGGACCAGCGCTTGTCGGCGTGGAATACACGCCACGCAAACAGGGCCAGCGCCGCGTCCCCGATGTATTCGACGCTCAAGCCGAGCACCGTCATTCCCGATCGCAACGCTGGGGTGCCATCGATCAGGATCTTGCTCGCACTGCCGACCGCGAATGCAAGAAAACCGGTGCAAAGCAATGCGATCGCCATCAAGAGCTCCGGCAGCTTGCGCGTGCGCAAGTACAGAAACACCAGGCGGGTGCCCACGACCAGCGAGGTGAGCAGGAACAGCCCGATCCCGATCAAGATGACGTACTTCACGTCTTGCTCCCCCCACCTTCGAGTCGCTCGAAGACATCGTAGGCCGTTTCGCGCGACGGAGAACTTCCGGCAGCGGATTCTTTCAATGCTTGGGCAAGCGCAGCGCACAGGGCCGCGGCGTCGTTGACCTTGCGCTTGCTCAGCGCTGCGGCCATCAGACGCTTCAACACCACGTCCATTTGATAGGCGGCCACACTGGTGGGGTCGAGGCCCGCGTCCTTGAGCACCAAACGCACGGTGCCCCGCGCCTCGAGGCGTGACAGGTGGGTGCGGCTCTCTAGCTCGCTGGCCACCCAGACAAAGACCTCCGACTCCGCCATCTCGCTTCTACCGTTGTACACCACTGCGACGCCCGTGCAGGCACGGAGATTTTTCTAACGTGACCCGCGGCCGGAGGGTCGATACGCGGCTGGCGCTGGCTTGGAAGCCCCTAGCGCTGCTTCAAGGGGATTTCCAAGAGTGGCACTCGTACCTTGGGCGGGCTGCCCCGATCCTCGGGGCGCACGCTCAGGCCGTCGCGGTAGAGCCGGAGCGCCTGGGCGTTGCTAACGGCGCGGCGCGCGGCGGGCTCGCGCAGCGCGCTCTTCACGTATGCGCGCAGTCGCGGGTCTTCGCTCGGGCCATACACGCCTGCCAAGCTCCAGAGCTCGGCCCACTTCCGCTGGCTGCGGTAGCCAGCGGCGTTGCGACCGTGCGGGACCTCGCGGCTGCTGCCGTCGGCGAAGTGGGCCACGATGCCCAGGTCCGGCATGGTGGGGCCCGCCCGCCACTCGAAGGTGGGGTAGCAGGCAAAGGGGTAGGCGTGCATCTGGCCACGGACGCCTTGCAGCGTGGCTGCCAGCAGGATCGCCGCAGCGAGGCCGGCGCGCCGGGTAGTCCATGCGGCGGGGGCGTCTCCGCCGGTTGTCCGACGCGCGGCGACCGCTTCGGTGGGCACGTGGCCACGCATGCGTCGGCACCAGAGTTTGGCGGTGTGGAGACTTGACTGCAGCCGACGAACGACTGGCCGCAGATCCACGATGGCGACGTAGCAGAGCCACAGGCTCGCAAAGGGAATGCGAAATACCGCTTCCGTCGTGAGATGAAACAGGACGCCGCAGAGCGCCAGGGCCGTTCGCGTGGGGCGGAACAGCACAAAAAAGACGAATCCGAGCTCGAAGAGCACGACGAAGGCTCCGCCGGCTTGCAGGGCGTACGGGATCTGGTCGATGCGGAAGCTCGGCACCGTTCCGTGCTGCAACCACTTCCAATACAGCTGGTTCTGTAAATTGTCGGAGAAGATCCACTCAAGGCCGGACACAGACAGTTTGCGGAACCCAGGAAAGAAATAGATCACCCCAAACAGCAGTCGCACTACCAACAGCGGCATCGCGTAGCGTTGGTCCTCGTGGTCGAAAGCGTGGCGGGCGTCCAATGCCAGCACGTCGGCGCAGGGGCTCAGAGCGAGCACAGCGCAGAACCACAACAAATGCATGTCGTGCCAGACGAATCCCGTCAGTTGCGCGATGGAAAACAGATAAAACGCGCTCAGACAGAGCCCCAGCAGCATCAGGCGCGCGCGTAGACCCAGCACGGCAAGGGCGGCAAAGAACAGCATGGCACCCTGGGCGGCGCGCGCCGCGGACGTGTTGATGGGGACCGCGGCCACGAACCAGTGCAAGCCCTCTGGGATGACGAATCTTGCCCGGTCCCAGCCCGCCACCCGAACGCCCGCGGCGAAGCCGGGAGCCAGTAGCATCATGAGCGGCACCACCACGCGCAGGAGCGCTAGGCAGAGCGCCGGCTCCGCTCGGAGCGCTGGGATGCGGAAGGGCACGGCCGCAGGATGCCACGACTACGCCACAAGCAAGGGCTCGCTATGCTTGTGTCCTTGCTGAAAGCGCCGCATCGTGGACGGGATGTCCGAGCGCGACACCAAGATTGGCCCCACAGCGCATTACACTGCCTACGTTTGGCACCGGCTGCGCATGCCGTATGCGGAGTACTTCGCGACCCCCACGGGGCGCCGGCTGTTTTGGGCGTTCCGACTGGCCGGAGAGTGGCTCGCAACGCTGTCGGCAACCCATCCGAGCATGGAGCAGTACTTGGAGATGCGGCACCGCGCTTTGGAAAAGGTCTTGCACGACGGCGACCCCGACTGCGTCGTCGAACTCGGTGCTGGGCTCTCGCGCCGGGGGCTGACCTGGGCCGCGGATCATGGTGTGCGCTACGTCGAAGTCGACTTGCCGGAAATGGTCCAGGCCAAGCGCCGCATTGTCTCCAACAAAGTTCCGCCCGCCGTACGCGCGCGCGCCGAGGCGCTCTTGTCGCACGTTTCGATGGACGTGCTGTCGGATGGACTCGTGGATGAACTTGCGCGGGTGCTGGTCGGCGCGGAGCGCCCCGTCGTGCTTTCGGAAGGACTGCTGGGATACTTCCCAATGGAGGAACGCGAGCAGATCGTCCGCCGGGTCTGCGAGGCGTTGGCCCGGGCGGGAGGAGGCGTTTTTGCCTGTGACTTGCGCGCTGCCGAAGGGGGCGCGGCGGTGGCCGCGGGCGCGAGAGCGCTGCGCGGTGCCGTGTGGGTCGCGACACGCGGGCGCGGCCTGCGCAGCGACTTCGAAAGCCACGACCACGTGCGTGCGTTCTTCCGGGACGCCGGTTTCTCGAGCGCCGAGACCGTCGATATCTCCGAAGTCAGCCCGTTGCTTTCGCGGGTGCGTTCCCCGGCGCGCGTGTGGCTGTGTACCGTCGCAACAACGGCCCCAGGCCGCGCCTAGGTTTCGCTTGGGAAGCTCGTTGAGTCGCGGCGAGTGCCCACTAGTTGCACAAGTCGTTGTCTTTGGCTGCTGGATCCGGCACGGCGCAGTTCAAGAACACTTTGTGTGGCTGGAACTGGCTGGACACGGCAATCTCGACGGTCTTGCCTGCTTTGAGGTCCGCGAACATGGCGGCCGTGACCGTAACCATATGTGAATGCGTGGCCGAGCCTTTGATCTGATACTGCTGGGACGCGCCCAGGGCGATGTGTGCCGCCGGGACGGTCATCGAGTGGCCATGGCGGCAAGTGATCTGCGCGACGATGTCCTTGTCGCAGCTGACCCCGCTGGCTCCAGCTCCGCCCGCGCTGCCCCCGCCGCCCGCGCTACCTCCGGTGGACGTTGTGCCAGCCGTGCCGCCGCTTGCCGTTCCCGCGCCGCCGCCGCTAGCCGTTCCCGCGCTGCCGCCGCTGCCGGCGCTGCCAGCGCTGCCAGCCGCGCCTCCGCCACTGCCGCCACTGCCGCCACCGCTGTCATCGGAGCCACAGCCGATCACCGCGGACGAGCCGAGGGCGGCGACAGATACGAGGAACTGATTGCGAGAGATTGTTTTCATGCCTTGCCTCCGGGGGCGCGCGTCTTTGCGGCGCGAATCGCGGAGTTTAGGCCGGCACGCTTAGCCGTTCAAGCCACGGATCGGCGGCCGGCGCGCTGGGAATGGGTGGACGCGGCCAGGCGCAGAGCGGAATGCCAGCGCTCGATGAAGCGGGAGATGGCGAACTTCTCCACGGCTTCGCGCCGAGCGGCCGCCCCCATGGCCGCGGCGAGCTCCGGATCGTCGAGCAGCCGTTCGATACCGCGCCGTAGCGCCGGCACGTCACCCGATACGTAGCCCGATAGTCCGTGGGAAACCGGCAGGCTGCTATGGGGCGTCGCTACAATGGGCATCCCGCTGGCCATGGCCTCCAGCAGCGCTAAGTTGTAGCCATCTTCGTCGGACTGATGCGCCGTGTACACGAAGTAGCGATGCTCGCGATAGTAGGACCGCAGCGCATCGAAGCTCGGCGCTACGCTGGTGCCCAGGTCGGGGTTGTCGCCAACGAGTTTGAAGTCGAAACCGCGCACGATTGCCTCGTGGCTGTCCCAGGCAAAGCGTCGGCGTCGCAGACTGACGCTATTTGCGACGCGTAGCCCGCGGCATAGCGTCCCGGTGTAGCCGCCGTATTCGTCGGGATCGACGGGTGGAGGCACCACAAGACCGGGCAGCCCCCAGCTTTGAAGCTTTGCCTCCGAGACACCGACTGCGATGCCTCCGGTGTGGCTCAGGTAGTTGCGCAACTCCGTGGCCATCTCGGCAGCCCGGAAGGAGACGCCTTCTTCCCGCATCCGGGCACGCAGGTTCACGTGGGCCACAAAGACTCGGGGAGCATCGACATCCTTCGCGCTGAGCAAGTCGCTGAGGTTGTGGGCAATCACCGCGTCATAGGGCCCAAGGGCCAGCGCTGCGCCGAGGCTGACCACGCGTGCGTTTGCGGGGATCGGCCGGCTGCGGCGGTCCCAGTGGCTGTTGCTCCGCCCCGGCAGCCCGTCGACGACGACCATGTTCCAGCCGAGCTTGGCCAGGCAGTGGATGTAGGGTTCGTGGCAGTTGAAGGTCAGTAGTTTCGGCACGTCGTTGCCCACGAAGCAGGTTCCATGCCGCGGGTTGTCAGCTGCCTCCTCGCCGGAAACTACGCGATGGATTCAGGGCGATGGGGCGTCAACGCGTTGACAGCGCTCAAATCCTGACGCGCGGACGTCAATCCTGACCGTAGTCGCGCAACATCTTCTTCAACTCGATTTGATGGCGCTCTTCTTGGCCGATCATGCCGCGGGTGTACTCTTCCAGGTACACACTCGCGCCTTCAACCACGTCGAGGAGCTTCTTGTAGGCTTCGACACCTTCTAGTTCGTGCTTCCAGCTCTCTTGCAAGAGTGCCTTGATCGAGTGTTCGTTGGTCTCGACGATCGGCGCGATTCGCATGCTCGGGTGCCCTTCCAGCCCGGTGAGCAGTTCACCGGCTTGTTGCGCGTGCAGCAAGGACTCCTGGGCCTGTGCGTTCATGAACTGAACGATGGGGATCCGGTTGGGACCGATGACCATGAGGGCGTAGTGGGTGTAGCGGACGACGCCAGCCAGCTCGTGTTCGAGGATGGCGTTTAGGATCTCGTTCGTCTGCTTGATGTTCAACTCGCGAAGGGGCATGGGCTAAGTCAGTCGCTCTTCAGTGCCGAAGTCAAGGCCCGCGCTCGTGGCGGTAGCGCCGCCCTTTTGTGTCAAGCGTTCGGGCAAGAGCGCATCCGCCCAGATCGGCGCATCCCCGGCCAGGCGTGCTGCGGCGAGAGCGCCCAGGGCGACGCCTGTACTCATGCCAAAGCCGCCCAATCCGCCGACCCAGCACAAACCTTGCGCCCGGGGATCAGGTCCCACCACCAGGGTGCGGTCCGCCGCGAAAGTGCGCAAACAAGCCCAGCTCGTGCGTACCCGGGCCTCGGCAAGCGCCGGCGCCAATTGGCTGAGCCGTGCCCCCAGCAGCTCGAGCGCTGCCGGATCCCGCGGCGGGACGCCCGCCGTCCATGGCGTTTCGTCGCAGGG
The DNA here is from genome assembly GCA_937872925.1 of uncultured Myxococcales bacterium. Taxonomy (GTDB): domain Bacteria; phylum Myxococcota_A; class Polyangia; order Polyangiales; family Polyangiaceae; genus JACKEA01. Next base: position 16,641 of record CALMUT010000276.1, read on the forward strand.
ACTGGCCAGCACCGCGCCAGACTCCGGCCGGAAGTAGGTTTCAAGCTCGACGTCCCAAACCGTGGGCTGCGCTGGATTCATCGCGGGGGTGTTCTCCAGCAAGGCTAAGTGTCGGCGGATAGGTGTGAGCGCGAGAGGCAGCCGTGCCCGCTCCGCAATTTCTTGGGACCATGCGCCGGCCGCCAGTACGACCGCATCGGCCGCAAGCGCGCCCCCGTCGAGGTCCACGCCAACGATGCGGTCGCCCTCGCGACGCAGGTCGAGCGCTCGAGTGCGCAGGCGAAGCTGTCCGCCGAGGGCCTTTGAAGCCCGCTCGAGCTCAGTGCCGATGGCGTGGGGATCGACCACGCCGGCCGATGAGACCCAAAGGCCATGCTGCGCACGTCCGTTTTCCAGTTCTGGAACCATGTGAACGAGTGCATCGGCGTCTAACGCTTCGCACGGGAGCTGTTCGACTGCGGCAATGCCTGCCAGTGCTTTGAGGCTAGCTTCCGCCGCGGCGACCAGCAGCAGACCGCGCGGCGCAAGCCAAGCGTCGCCTTGGAACAGCTCGTCAAGCAGGGCGCGGCTTTGGGCCGCCAGCTTGGGGATGCACGGAGATGTTTCGAGGGGTCTGAAGATCGCAGCGTTGCGTCCCGAGCTGTGGGAAAAGCTCTGCGGCTCCTGTTCCACCACGGTGACGTGGGCGCCGCGGCGCAGCAGCGCGTAGGCCGTACTCAGCCCGGCAATTCCGGCACCAATGACGATCACGTGCATGGCGGCCGGGAGCCTAGGTGCCGCGCTCCGCTCCGGCCAGCGCCCACACGAGCTTTGGGATAAAGGCGAGTTAATTCGGGCAATTACCCTTTGCGCTTGCCCCCGCGCAGGCTTGGCACAAGCTTTCTGCCGCCCCGGCTTTGGCTGCGTGCGAAGACCTCTTCATGTCCTCGAAGCAAACTGCCTCCCGCGGCGTGATCACGTGGCTTTGGCTCACGTGTGCGCTGCTCCTCGCGATGATCATCGTGGGTGGTGTGACGCGTCTGACGGGCTCGGGACTCTCCATCGTGCGCTGGGAGCCGATTATCGGCGCCCTCCCGCCCCAAGACTCCGCCCAATGGCAACGCGTCTTTGCGCTGTACCAAGAGAGTCCCCAATACCAGTTGGTGAACCACGGCATGGATCTGGAGGCCTTCAAGAGCATCTTCTGGTGGGAGTATTTTCACCGGTTGTTGGGGCGCGGCATCGGGCTGGTGGTGGGGCTGCCGCTGATCGCGTTCTGGCTCACCGGACGCCTCTCGCGGAGGCGCACGCTGGCGCTCGCCGGGATCTTCGCCCTGGGTGGCCTACAAGGCGTGGTGGGTTGGCTCATGGTGCGGAGCGGCCTCGTCGACTTGCCGCAAGTGAGTCACTATCGGTTGACTCTGCATCTAGGGATCGGCTTCTTGATCTTCGGACTCGTCTTCTGGCAGGCGTTGTCCGTGAGTTTTGGCGAGGGGCGTGCGCGTCGCGTCGCACACATGGACCCGCAGCTGCGGCTGCACGTGGTCGGCTTCTTGCTGCTGGTCTGCGTGACGGTGCTATGCGGCGGCTTGGTGGCCGGACTCAAAGCCGGGCAGGCGTTTCCCACATTCCCGCTGATGGCGGGCTATTGGGTCCCCCCTGGGCTCTTCGCGTGTGAGCCCTTGTGGCGAAACTTCGTGGACAGCGCCGTAACCGTGCATTTCCAGCATCGCGTATTGGCGCTGCTGGTGACCTTTGCCACCGGCTACTTGGCGCTGCGGGCTTTTCGCGCTCCGCCCCAGCTGGGGCTGCGGCGCGCTGCGTCGCTGCTGACGCTCGCCGTGGCCCTACAGGTCGTGCTTGGCGTGGTGACGGTGCTGCTTTCCGTGCCGGTGTGGGCCGGCGCGGCCCATCAAGTCAATGCGGCGCTTCTGCTCGCAGCCACCCTGAACCTGATGCATGTACTCAGCGCGTCCGTGCCTGAACCCGTGCCCGAACCCCGCCGTCGGCCCAGCGCCCTCGCTCCAGCCCTCGTTTCCCGCGCCGCACTGCGAGAGTAGCGCTCTCGTCTTGCGTGCGACACCGCGAGATTAGCCGCCCCACGCGCGGCAGTGTCCCGACCCCAAACATCAAGACTCGGCTCGGTCGCGCCGTTTCGATGCTGGTGTGAGTCCTTTCTTTGCGATGGGGCGTACGAGGTCCGCCTTTTCGATCAGCCAGGTGGGCTCTGCCACGTCTTGGGTGCGATAGAAGCCACCACAGAAGATGCGGCGCGGGCAGGGCGTGCACTCCTCTCGGAACTCACGCTCGCTCTTCAGGTACTCGAAGAGATTCACTTCTTCGTTATCGACGAAGATCATATGCCGCTCGAGCTTCAGCATGTCCCCGACCACAAAGCGCTCGTACCCGGGGAAGTAGCACCACGGCGCGTTGATCACCGCGAGCTTCATGCGCCCCTCGAAAGCGTCAAGCACCCGCATGGTTTCTGCGGCCGCAGCGCGTTCGTCTGGCGCGACTGTGTTGGTTGCGCGGCCAAAGGGGGTCAAGAACTGGATGTTCAGCCAGCGAAGGCCCAGGGAATGCACCAACTCGGCGATGTCCATCAGGTGCTTGTGATTGGAGAGCGTCACCGTGATGTTGGCGCCCAACTCCAGGGAGCCTCCGGCGTGTTGTTGTACGTTTCGGATCCCCTCCAGAGTTTGGTCGAAAGCTTCGGGCACGCCGACGTTGGCGGCATGTAGCCAGGCCGTGTGCCCGTGGAGGCTAAACAGAATGCTCGTCACACCACTGTCGCACAGCTGCTTTGCGTAGCCGTCGTATGCGGCCATGCGCCCATTCGTGGTGACGTTTACCTTTTCGTAGCCGGCTTGCCGCGCGAAACGGATGAGAGAAAACAGTTTTGGATTGAGGGTGGGTTCACCCCCATCGAGGTCCAGGAGTGAAACGCCGGCCTTGCGGTACTTGATGAGCAACTGCCGCTGGCGTTCGAAGTTTCCGTCTAGCTGCGTGCGTGTGCCGACCGCGCAGAATGTGCAGCGGTTGTTGCAGCGGTAGGTGACATTCAAGATGGCCTTTTTGGGCCCCCCGGAAGCTCCCATCCACAGGTCGAAGGTCTCCTTGAAGGCGTGCAGCGCATCTGGCGCGGCTGCGTGCGTGCTGGCACTTGGAACTTGTTGGAAGCGTGGGCCCCAATCCGACGCGACCTCCAGCCGGCGCCGACCCGGCGCACTGAGCTCGGCGAGGCGCGTGCCCGGCAGCGGCGTGGCAAACTGCACGCTTGGGAACGCGTCGAAGCGTTCTTTCAACGACCGGGCCAGGGCCAGCGTCGCATTGATCTCGGTGGCGCTTTCTCCGGGTAGCCCGATCATGAAGTGCACCAGCGTTGCGAGGCCGCGTTTCTGGGCCTGCTCGCAAACTAGAGGAATGCTCGCCAGGTCGAGGCTTTTGTCGACCACCGCATCGACCACGCGCTGCACGCCGCTTTCGGCGCTGATACTCAGGGTGGTGGCACGCTTCTGCAGTACTTCGAGGTGCTTTTCCAGCACGTAGTCCGCCCGCAAGCCGTTGGGGATTTCGAGGGACAAGCCCCGGGAGTCGATGGCGTCGAGCAAGTGGTCGAAGTGCGCCTCGTTCACGTTCGCCAGCTCGTCCAGAACAAAGACCTTGCTCGCTCCGGCTGCTTGCAGGGCGTCAAGATGCGCGTCCAGTCGCGATTGGGAGAGTCGGCGCTGGCGTTTGGGAGCCCCAGCGCTGCGGCCGGGATTCGATGAGCAGTGGATGCAGCGAAACGGGCAGCCGCGGCTAGTGAGCAGTGGCAGCGCGCCGCCATCAATCGGGAACGCCCAGTCTACCCGCCCCAAGCTTTGCACGACGCTTTGGTGGAACGCGAAGTAGGCGTCAACATCGATGAGGTCGAAAGCCGGAAGTGGCAGTGCATCCAGGTCGTCGACTTCGCCACCTTGTATCACGATGGGTGATTCGGGACGCGCCTCAGCCACGAGGCGCTGTGCCAGGGCGACGAGGGATCCCTCGGCTTCGTGGAGTAGCAATGCGTCCGCTTCGGGGTAGTGCCGAAGCAGTTCGTCGGCATCGTAGCGCACGTAGTGCTGACCGGACTGGTACAGATCGGCCAGGGCGATGGGCAGCTGTGGGTGGCGCTGCCGCGTGGCGGAGAGCAAGGCGCTCAGTGCAGGGGCTGCGTGCGGCGGACGATGAAAGGGCGAGAGCTGCGCGATCAGCAGATCGGCTTCGATAGCCGCATCGGCTACCGCCGCCGCAACCTTCGCCAGGGGCGCACCCAGAATCACCTCTTCGCCCTCAGGCGTCAGCGCCGAACCGGGCATCGCCAGGGCGTCGACTAGCTGAACACTGACGCCCTGAGCACGCAGACAAGCTGCGGCCTGCAGCGCACCGAGATCTGCAAAGTAGGGATAGTCGATGAAATCCCTGGAGAGCTGCAGCGGTGAGAAAAGGACTACGACGCGCATCGTGGCATGCGGAAGTGTTGCGCGAAGCCACAAGGAATACCAGGCAGCCGCCTCAGCGCGCTGTCGGCGCCCAACTTTCACGTCGAACCGCTTCCCCCTTGACCTGAAGGGTCAGAGCCGCATGAAATGCGCCCTGCCATGCCGCGCCCGGTGATCGCCACTCGCCTCAGGAAGTCGACCCTGCCTCTCGGGTTGGCAGCAGCGCTCTTTCTCGTGCTCTTTACAAGCGGCGTTCATGCGCAGCCTACCGAGCGCGACGACGAAGGCGACTATCAGCCCGAATACGAACGGCGCAGCGATTTCTTTGCCGGCGCAACCTTGGGCATCGGCGTGATGTCCGCGCGCGGCTACCCGAACGAAGCCGGCCAACTGAACAACCCAGACTTCGTGGCCGATCCGGGCATTGGCCCCGGTAGCCACTACGCCGTGTGGCTCGGAGTTGCGTTTCGCGACTGGCTCAGCTTTGGCATGGGGCTGAACGGGCTGGGCTATAGCGCCAAGGATTTGGATGCGAGTGGCGGCGGCTTCATTGTGCGCGTGGAAGCGTTCCCGATGTTCTACGCCTTCGAGGAAGGACGCGACATTGGTCTGTATGGAGTGTTTGGGCTCGGGACCATGAAGATCAAAGACGGCGATACGGATCGGGCTGACGGTGGTGCGCTGAGTATCGTCGGCTTTGGCGCGTTCTATGAGCCCCTGCGCTTTGGCAACTTCTCCGCCGGGCCGACCGTTGAGTACACACGTTTCTTCAGTCAGAGTCTGGAGCTGCAATCCGCCAGCGCTGGGTTTCGCTTAGCGTTCTACGGCGGTCCCTGAGCGGCGTTTGGGAAAAGCCGCCCAGGAAGGGCTCGTCCCGGCCGTGGGGCTGGGTAGGGTCACCAGGGCCGGAGCGCCCCCCGCCCGGCCCCGCCCACCACGCGGTCGCGACGCCCGTAGTCGCGGCGAATGCGCACATCTTCGTAGCCGTGGTCCAAAAAGAGCTGCCGCACCCGCGGCCCTTGGTCGTATTGGATCTCCACGGCCAGAGCGCCGTCAGCGCGAAGAAAGGCGGGCGCTTCGGCGACGACTCGGCGAAGGATTTCCAGGCCGTCGCGACCACCGTCGAGGGCTGCGCGTGGCTCGAACCCAGCGACGGATTTGTCTAGCCGCTCGACGTCAGCGCTGGGAATGTAGGGCGGGTTTGAGACAATTATGTCGAAGGGTCGCGCGGATCGAGCCGCTTGGAACAGGTCCCCGCTGCGGAGCTCCACCTGGGGCAACACTCCGAGGTTCAGGGCGTTCTGCCGTGCGACCGCGAGCGCGGCTTCTGAACTGTCCGTGGCCTGGATCTTCCACGTGCGCCGCGCGCGCGCGAAGGCAATGGCGATACATCCTGACCCGGTGCACAGGTCGAGCAGGTTGCCGAACATCGAGCGAGACTCTGTGCGCTCCAGCGCTTCTTCTACCAGTGCTTCGGTATCCGGTCGGGGGATCAGGACTGCCGGTGTGACCCGAAACGGTAGTCCGAAGAACTCTCGGCTGCCCAAGATGTAGGACACGGGTTCTCCGCCTCGGCGTCGCTTGATTTGGTCGCGGTAGGTCGCAAGTTCAGCCGAAGACAGTGGCCTGCCGCGTTCCAGAATGAGTTGGATGCGGCTGAGCCCGAGTGCGTGGCCCAGCAAGAGCTCGGCCTCTAGCCGGGGGCTCTCCAGGCCGCGCGCGCGGAAGTCTTCCGTCGCCCAAGACACGACGCGCTCAATGGTCCAGCTTTCGCTCTTTTGCGCGCCCGTGCTCATGAATGTGCGCGGAGCCCGCTTTGCACCGCGGCTTCCACAGCACTCTTGATGCTCTCAAGGCGCTGGGCGTTCGGCGCTTCGAAGCGCAACACGATGACCGGGCCGGTATTCGATGCGCGCGCCAGCGCCCACGCACCGTCCGGGTAGGTGATGCGCACGCCGTCAATCTCGGTGAGCTCGCCTTGGCCTCGCAGCGACTCCTTGACGTGTTCAACGACCTTGAACTTGAGGGCGTCCGGGCACACCGCGCGGATCTCAGGAGTGCTGACCCCGGAGGGCAGGTCTGCCAAGAGCTCCTTCACGGTCTTCCCGGATTCGCTCAAGATCTCGAGCAGACGCAACGTGGCGTAGATTGCGTCGTCGAATCCAAAGTAGCGATCCGCGAAGAAGAAGTGCCCGCTCATCTCCCCCGCAAGCAGTGCCTTCTCTTCCTTCATCTTGGTTTTGATCAGCGAGTGCCCCGTCTTCCACATGATCGGTCGCCCGCCATGGCGGGCGATATCGTCGAAGACGTTCTGAGAGCACTTCACTTCGCCGATCACCGCTGCGCCCGGATTGTCTTTCAATATCGATCGAGCAAATAGCGCCAAAAGCTGGTCGCCCCAGATAATCTCTCCGCTTTGATCGACCACGCCGAGGCGATCGCCATCACCGTCGAATGCAACGCCGACGCGCGCTCCGCGCTTCTTTACGGTATCGATCAGTACTTCGAGGTTCTCTGGAACCGTCGGGTCCGGATGGTGGTTCGGAAAGGACCCATCCATTTCACAGAATAGGGCGATGGGCTCGATGCCGACGTAGCGCAATGCGCGCAAACCGAGTGGGCCAGCAGAACCATTCCCCGCGTCCAGCACGACCTGCATGCCGTCATCTTTGATGTTCACGCTGTCGCGCAGCTTGTCGAGGTAGGCATCTTCAACAGGCACGGTCTGCAAGGAGCCCCGTGGGCCAACCGGTGGCGTCTTCTCTTCCACACGCTGCCGCAGCTTCTGGATGTCCTCACCGAAGAACGAAGCCTTGCCGCGCATGATCTTGAATCCGTTGTCTTCTCCCGGATTGTGGCTCCCGGTGATCATGATGCCGCCGTCGGCGTCTAAGCAATGCACGCCGAAGTAGAGTAGCGGCGTGGGCCCGACGCCGACGTCGATCACATTCGCTCCACCGTCCACCAAGCCGTGGAGCAACGCTTGGAACAGGCGCGGTCCAGATTTCCGGCAGTCCCGCGCGACGACGATGCGCGGGTGCTCGTGCTCCTTGTTGTCGGGCCGCAACATGCGCGCGAGGCCCACGCCCAGGGAGCGCACGAAGGGGTCAGTCAGGTCACGATCTGCGACTCCGCGGATGTCATACTCGCGAAACACGTGAGCGGTCATGGAGCGGGACCTTAGCCGATTGCGGGGACATCCGCAGGCATTCACGAAGCGTGATCCTATCGAAAGAATGCCTAGCGAGGCTTGTAGGGCCGGGCCGGCGGCGAACAGACCACCGGTTTTGCGCAACGCGACAGGATCTCCTGGTCACTGAGTCCAGTGGTGTCTTTGGGGTACCAGCGCGGCGGCGTGTAGAGCAGTGCGCCCTGCCCGCGGCCCGTCGACCACGTGAGGCTCGGCGCCGCGTAGTGGCAGCCCTCGGGGGGCACTAGCCAGCCCCCAGGCTTCCACTCCCAGCGTCGTGCTTCCCAATGGTAGTGACCGTCGAGCCACACACACTTGCCGCCAGGATTGGTGCTGACGACTTCAGCCCGCGCCGGGGGCGGTGGGAACTCCGCCGTGTCGCTCGGCCAGATGTCCAGGTGGGACCCGCGCGGCGGACCAATGCGGTCGCGACTGCACGCGCCACACGCAAGCGCACACAAGATCGCAGCTACACCACGAACAACCACTGCCACACGGCCTCCTGGATCAGCGCTCCGAACAACAGATACTGTAGCAATGCAAGCACGAGAAACGGTCCGAAGGGGATTCGAGCACGCCCGAGACCTCGCTCAGGTTCGTAGAATATTGGGTCGGCTTCGTACTCTGCAAGCAAGCGCGCTTGCTCTTCGCCTTCCGCTGCCTCCACTTCCGCGTGCATGGCTTCGCGTTCTTTTCGAACAGCTTCGGGTTCGTCGATCTTGCCCCGGGTGATCATGACCAGCATCGCGATTAGCGTGCCTTGTACTGCTCCTGCAAGCAGCGCAAACACAGCACCCGGCCATCCGAACCACGCTCCCGCCAACATGGTGAGTTTCGCATCACCGAGCCCCATTCCGGGTTGGCCACGGATCGCGCGGTACAGCACGTCGAAGGGCAGCCAGATCATCACGAAGCCGACGCCAGCACCCACGAGGGCGTGCACGAAGGGCACGTCGGGGCGTACGAACGCCGATACGATGCCCAGCGCGGTCCCCCCGAGGGTGATCGCGTCGGGCACCAGCATGTGCTCGAGGTCGATGAATGCCGCTGCGATCAAGCCAAGAGCCAGGCAGAGGTAGAGCGCAAATAGCAGCGCGGCGAGCCAGGCTGGCACGTTGCCGGGCAGAGTCATGATGCGCATTTGCAGGACCGCAAATCCCGTCAACCCACCCAGGGCTTCTACTAATGGATAGCGCGGGGAGATCTTTGTCTTGCAGCAGCGCGACTTGCCCAGGAGCAGAAGATAGGAAAGGACCGGAATGTTGTCGTAGCCACGGATCGGCTTCTCACAGCTCGGACAGCGACTCGCCGGGCGCACCACGCTTAGACCCAGCGGCAGGCGATGGATCACGACGTTGAGAAAACTGCCGAATGCCAGCCCCAGGGAAATAGCGACGAACAGCAACAGTTCGTAAGGCAGTTCGTTCAGCAGCGGCACGCCGGCAGACTAATGGGCTGTCTCATAAGTAACAATCCTTCAGGTCCAGAGCAGCGCGCTCCGGAGCTAAGGAATTACGCTGACAGACCCGAGGCCGGCGCTGAGGGCAAAAGCGTCCGTCTGAATGCTCTGGCCGGGCGCGAGGGCGTCCGTCGCCTGACCGCGATCTCCCCCGGCCAGCGCTGGTTTGGACAGCGCCTGATCGCCATCCGCTTCGAACACCGCGACGGGTCGGCCGCCGGGCGCCGTGGGCACTCGATAAGCCAGCACTCCGCCGCCGGGGGCCCAGCCAGGTGCCGCGTCCCAATGCCGCTGTTCGAGCCACACTTCATGACCGTCTTGGGAATCGACGGCAAAAGCGGATCCCGCTTTGAAATCCAGTTTCTGAGATCGCAATGGCAAGCGCTGCACTCGCGACCACCCCAGCTGAGTTGAGGACCACGCACTGAGCGGTGGCGGCAGGCCGTCGACGGTCGGACAGTCCCAAGCGCCACCCGCCATCAGATCCCAACAACCGAGGATCCATTTCCGTTGATCCGGCTGGTAGCCCAAACTGGTGTCGTATAAGTCGGGCAAGCCGAGCGCGTGGCCAAGCTCGTGAGCGAGCACTGCGATGGCGTCTCGGGGACTTGCGCCGCAGCTCGTTGCGCCAGCGAGCACGTAGTCTTCTGCAACCATTGGCGCGCCGTTCTTACCAATCGTGCTCGTGACCAACGGTCCGCCATTCCAGTAGGACAGCGTCGCGCGGTGCCCCCAAGGTCCCGTGCCACCGCAGGGCGCCCCGAGTTCTGAGAATAGCACGACGACGAGATCGATCCGGCCATCGTCGTCTGCCGAACCGGCCTTGCCGTCGGGTCCGTCGTTGTCGAAGTCCGGCAGGGTGACCAGGGCAGACGCTTGGGTAATCACGTCCTCAAGATGCTGCCCCAGCTTCGCGTCCGCACCGAGGCCGTGTTCATTGCCGACGGCATCGGCCAGGGTCGTGCTGGATCGGAGCCAGCCCGTCACGACACCGTCTAGCTCAAGGCGACCCCGAGACTGCTGCGCAAAATAGGTTGCGAGGGAGTTCGTCCCGAAGAGCGCATCGCGGATCTGGTCTTGGGTGACCTGAGGCAGTGGCGAATCGGAAAACAGTGCGGGCACCACCAGCACACGCAGTGTGCGATCCGCCGTTGCTTCGGCGCCAGGCTGAAGGGGTCGGCGGCGTACGAACCCCACCGGCTCACCGGCGCGATGCGGTCGACTCGCAAGCGTGCTGGCAGCAATGACGTGCGCGCCAGTGTCAAATGCCGAAGGGGCTTGTGGTGAGACGGACTGCGACAGCGGCTCCGCTTCGGGCGCGGCGCCCGAGCATGCCAAGCACCCAACGATCAGCATGAGTGAAGCGCGCCGCATTCCCTCGATTTGTATCGCGCCACCAGTCATGGCGCCAGCCATCGCCTTAGCGCCCGCCCAAAAGCGCGTCGAGTTGGCCACTGCGCTCCAGTGCCATCAGCTCGTCGCAGCCACCAATCGGCGCGTCATCAATGAAGATTTGCGGAACGGTGCTTTGGCCGGACGCTTGGCGCAGCCAGCTTCTGCGCTCGTGGTCGCCAGACACGTCGATCTGCTCGAAAGCCACGCCCTTTTGCCGCAGCAGTTGTTCCGCCCGCACGCAATAGGGACACCAGGGGGTGCGGTACATCACAATTTTTGCGGCCAAAGTACCGGATACTCTAGGTTTTTTTTGGAAAAGCGCCAGCCCCCTCGCGCCGGGTCCTCCGGGCTGGGTGAAAACCTGGCGGTGGTCGATGTAGCGTGCTCGCCCCATGGCGAGCGCTGACACAACCACTCTTTCCCTTGACCGCTACGCGCCGGATTCCCGGGCCCTTGTTGCCAGCGCCCAAGCGCTGGCCGACGAAAAGAAACACGCAGAGGTGCAGCCACTTCATTTACTGCTGCGTGCGTTGGAACGCGACCCCGGGGTTGTCGCGGTCTTTCGGGCGGCTGGAGCTGAAGTGGTGGAGCTACAGGCCAGCGCCGAGCGCGCGGTGGCGGAACTGCCCAAGGGCAACGAGCCTGCCTACCTCTCCGCGGCGATGCTGGATCTGCTCGAGCGCGCCCAGCGCGAATCCGAGCGGGACCATGCCTCCGCGGTGCAGATCGAGCATGTGCTCAACGCGCTCTCTCAAGAGATCCGCGGGGGCGCTGGGGAGCTCCTTGCTGCGCACCGCATTGGCCCAGGCGCTCTGCGCCCGCACCTTGGAGCGCTGCATTCCGTGCCACGCCACCAGCGCCGCGGTCCAGCCACTGGCGGTAATATCGAGCGCTACACCTACGACCTGATCGACGACGCTCGCGAAGGTCGCATCGACCCGGTGATTGGGCGAGACGGGGAAGTGCGCAGGTTGCTGACGATCTTGGAGCGGCGACAGAAGAGCCATCCCTTGCTCGTCGGCGAGCCAGGCGTTGGCAAAGGCGCGGTGGTGGGCGCGCTCGCCCAGCGCGTGGCAGCCGGTGACGTGCCCACCAGTTTGGCAGGCGTGCGTCTGCTCGAGCTCGACGCGGCCGCACTGGTCGCGGGAACACGTCTGCGCAGCGACGTCGACGAGCGCGTGCGTGCTTTGATTGCGTCTTTGCGCAATCCCGAGGGTGTGATGCCGATCCTCGTTGTGCGCAGCGTGGAACAGCTCTTTGCGCAGGGACCCACGGGCGGCGGCGTCGGAGATCTGCTGAAATCCCCCCTTGCCCGCGGTGAGCTGCGCATGCTGGCCACGACGACCCCCGAAGGGTTGCGCAAGATCGCGGACAAAGATCCCAGTGTGCTGCGGTACTTCACCAATCTACCGATCGAAGAACCCAGTGTGGACGGCGCCATCGAGATCCTGCGCGGCATCGCGAGTCGCTACGAAGAACGGCACCAAGTGCAAATCACCGAAAGCGCGATCGTCGCATCTGTGCGTCTCGCAAAGCGCTACGTGCAGGATAAGTTTCTTCCAGACTGCGCCATTGACCTTCTGGACGAGACGGCCGCCGCCAAGCGCGTCGAGACCGACGGCGTGCCTGCGGCGGTTGACGAGGCCATTCGGCGTCTGGAGTCCATCAAGGCGCAGCTTCACTCTTTGGATCAGAGTTCCGACGCAACGACCAAGGCTGCGCGGGCGAAGCTGGAAGAGGAGGCCAAGCAACTTGAGCCCAAGGTCGGTGACATGCGCGCCAAGATGGAGTCGCGTCGCGGCGCGGTTGCCGCTGTGCGCGCGCTGGGTAGCGAACTCAATGCCGTGCGCGCCGCGCGGGATGCAGCGCGTGAGGCCAAAGACTTCGCCAAGCTTGGCGAGTACGAGCACGTGACGCTGCCGGACCTGGAGAAACGTCACAGCGCCGCGGAAGCCGCAGCCCGCACCACCGGAGCGTTGGACGTGTCTCGGGAGGTGACCGAGGAGGACGTGGCGGCCACGTTGGCGGTCTGGACCGGGATCCCGGTTGCGAAGATGCTGGAAGGTGAAGCGGACAAGCTCCTCAAAATGGAAGAGCGTCTGGAACAGAGGGTAGTGGGACAAGACGATGCGGTCGGCGCGATTGCGCGGGCAGTGCGTCGTGGCCGGGTTGGGCTGCGGGACCCGGGCAAACCCATCGGTTCGTTTCTCTTCCTAGGACCGAGCGGTGTGGGCAAAACCGAGCTGGGCAAGGCCTTGGCGCAGTTCCTCTTCGACGACGAACTCGCACTGACCCGCCTGGATATGAGCGAATTCATGGAGCGGCATATGGCGCAGCGATTGATCGGGGCGCCGCCCGGATACGCCGACAGCGAGCAGGGCGGCTTCTTGACCGAAGCCGTGCGCCGGCGCCCGTACTCCGTGCTGCTCTTCGACGAGGTGGAGAAGGCGCATCAAGATGTTTTCAACTTGCTGCTGCAAGTACTGGACGACGGAAGGCTCACGGATGGGCGCGGACGGCTCGCGGACTTCTCCAACACCGTTGTGATCATGACGAGCAACATCGGATCCCAGCGCATTTTGGAGGCGGACCCAAAGCTGTTCGACAACGAAGAGGGACGCGAGGCGTTGCGCGACGTATTGCTCGACGAGCTGCGGGAGTTCTTCCGGCCGGAGTTCCTGAACCGCGTGGACGACGTGGTTGTATTCCGCTCACTCATGAAGCCGCACCTGCGGTTGATTGTGGATATCCAGTTGCGAAAGCTCGAGCGCATGCTCTCAGACCGCAAGCTCAAACTCTCTCTTGACGACGCTGCCAAGGACAAGCTCGTCGACCTGGGCTACGAGCCCGCTCTGGGCGCGCGCCCGCTGCGCCGCGCGATTCTGAGGCAGGTGCAGGATCCGTTGGCGGAATCCATTCTGTCCGCAAAGTATCCTGAGGGCACCACGATCAAAGTGACCATCAAGAACGACGAGTTCGTATTCGAAGTTTGAGCCTGTCAGTAGCGTGTGCGGCGGGCGACGTTGTCGTCGTCCCCACTGAGCAGGCCCCGACCAGGGCAGGCCTCGCTGTACTCGTCGGTGTCGCAGTCCGCGGTCAAGTTCAGGCTCAGCCACAGGCCGACATTCACATGCCCCAGGCCAAAGGTCTCCTGCTGGGTGGTGCGGTAGTTGGCGAAATGGTGTCCGATACGCAGTCCGACGTTGACGGGTTCGAGTAGGCGCACCGCCAAGAAGTCGATATGGGGCTCGAGGAACAAGCCTGCGGCGGGTGAAAGCACGTTCCTTTCCCGTGGTTCGGCGTTGGTGAGGCGGTAGCCGGCGGCAATGCCCCCGCCGGTCCTTAGGTTTCCCGCGTGGAAACGCAGTGCCACATCTGCGCCCAGCGGCAGAAAATCCCCGGAGGGCGTCCAAGTGGGCGCCGCCATTCCAGCGAAGCGAAGCGAGAGCGGAAGTTCTTTATCCTCAGACATCGGCAACACGACGAAGGGCTCCACGCGTAGCCCATGACCGATCCGAGCTGTGCTTTGGTCCCGGGCTAGCGAAGTCCAAGTGCTGTAGCCCGCTTCGATGCCGAGGTGCGTGGTCCGGACCGCGGGAGGCGGCGGAGGAGGTGACAGGCACGGCATGCACAACCCCGGGTCACTGTCGCAATCCGGGCCTGCCATACTCGCTAAACTCAGGGTGAACGTTTCTCCTTTGGCCACGACGAATGCGATTGCGCGGGAACGCTTTGTCGGCAGCGTCATCACAACACTGTGTTCCCCGGGCGCGATCAGGATGGCCGCACCAAAGACCTTTTGGACGCGTCCATCGAGTTCGATGACCGCGCCTTCGGGCGCATCTTTGAGCACCACATGGCCCGCTTCACGCCGCAGTTCTGCCAGATCCGCTTCAGCTAGGGAGACCAGGCCTGGGTCGCCGCACTGGATGACGCGCTCGAGTTGAAGCGCGGCTTCGGAGAATTCGTCCAGGGCGCGGTGTGCGAGGGCAAGTTTGTAGAGCGCTCCCAGCTTGCCGCTGAGGGTGAACGCCCGAGCGAACTGTGACTTTGCGCTTTGGAAGTCGCCTGCATCCGACGCGCCGAGCGCGCTTTCAAATAGAGACTGTGCCTCCTGGAGCGCCTGCGGGTCCGGGGCTGTTGCCGGTGCGCAGAGGGGGCTTTCGGGCGCGCCTTGGCCTGCGCTGCTGATCCCGGCGAGCGCGGCGCCCACTAGAAGAGCACGACGAGCCAAGATGGCGTCGCGGTCGGATGCGGCCACGCGCTGACCATAGCTGCGATGTTCGCGCCGCGCCACACGCGAGTCCCCGTCTTTGCAGCCGTCTCACCCGCCGCTTTTGTCGACCAAAGTTGACGCCACACCCTTCCATGTCAGACCATACGGGCGCGCCATGGTCAGATCGAACATCAGCCGAAGAAGTTTTGGGGCCGCGGCCGCAGTGAGCGCTGTGGCGGTGCCCGCGCTTTCCAGCAAAGGGGCCACCCCCGCCAGCCCGGCGCCGACGGCGAAGCCTGTGTCCGGACTGCTGTCCCCGCTGGCAGCCGGGGACGCCCTCGGCCATTGGCGCTTGGTAGAGGTGGCGCCGCTCACCGACGGCGCCGTGAGCATCGTGCTGCGTGACGCGGCTGGCACGCATTTTCAACTCGACGTCTGCCGTCGCGATCCCGAGCCCGGCGCGCCGCGGGGCCCGGGCCAAACCGAACGCTATGAGGTGTTCTTGGCGAACTCCGGTGACGGCACGCTGCGGACCCGCGAGAGCCACGGCCTTGCCGCAATGGCGATTGCAGATGTGATCCGCGGCAACGAAGCCAATCTGGACGCGTCGGGTTTCGCGACCTTGCGTGCCCGGGAGCGCCGAGGTCTCGCGCGTAGTCGTTTGCCGTAGCCGCGGCTCGCTCCCGCTTAGTGGGGAGTTCTGGGAGGGGAAGGATATCGTTTGCGCAGGATCGAGGTCGGATTTCGATGTAACAACGCGTGCCTATTCTGTGCCCCCGGGACGCTGCGCACGTCTTTGCCAGAATCCCCAATCGAGGAGATCAATCGGCAGATCCAAGAGGTCGTCACCGGTGACCGCGTGGCATTTGTGGGGGGCGAACCGACGCTCTTCGACGAACTGCCGGGCTGGGCCAGAACGGTACGCGAGCGTGGCGCGTGGTCGATCTTGGTGCAGACGAATGCGCGGCGGCTAGCCGTCAAGGGTTATGCCCACTCGCTCATCGCGTCCGGAGTGGATGTGTTGGACGTCTCTTTGCATGGTGCCAACGAAGCGATGCACGACTACCACACGAACGTCGAGGGTAGTTTTCGCCAAACGGTCGCAGGGTTGCGCCGCGCGCGCGCTGCCGGTCTCACTTTCGGCGTCACTGCCGTCGTGACGCGATCCAACTACCGGCATCTCGCGGAGCTCGTACACGTGGTGCACACCCTCGGGGCGCGCGCATTGCACTTGCCCGTCGTCAATCCCCTGGGCGCTGCGGCGGAAAACAAGGACCGCCTCGTGGTTTCACCAGAGCTGCTCGAACCCCACATGGCTCGCGCAATCGCGCGGGCGCAGGCCCTGGGGTTGGTGGTGGTGCGCGGAGAAAACCTCGGAAAGGCCGGCTCGCCCCAACTATTCGCGGGTACCGGTCGCGCCCAAGACCCGGCGGAAGCGCCTCGGCTGGGCCCGCGGTTACGCGTCACCCCGTGACAGGCTCGCAAGGGGCGCGGGGCTCTGTTAATCAACATGGCATGGCTGTCGAGCACACATCTAACGCGGAAGGCATGTTGATCGAGCTGGACGAGAGCCTGTATCCAAAGGACGCGATTTATGGCGCTGCCTACGTGTTCATCGACCGTTGCTACGTGAAGCTCGACCGTCCCAGCCCGGGGCGTCTGAGCGTGCGTCTGAAGCCCAAGCAGGGAGTCGAGGCTGACGCTGACGCCTACGCGGGCGAATTCGAGAATGAGCTGCTCTCTCAGACCTGGCGTCGAATGATTGTGGACGAAAACCGCCAGTTGATCGAACAGGTCACGACGGCCGCTCTCAGCGGTGCCGCAGGGCCACCGGGGCTAGACGACTTGCTCGCCATGGACCTCGACGAAGACACCGCCTTCGAGGACCCGCTGGGCATCGCCATGAGTTGGGAAGAAAAGTACAAGAAGAAGGACGTCCCCGAGGCGTCGGCGGACGCAGCTGGCAAGAGCGACTCCGAGCCCGATCCGGACGCAGACAAGAAATGACTCGGCTGACTTTCAAGAAGGAACTGTATGTCGCCGCGGCTCTAGAACAGGCGGTCACGGCCTTCGAAGCCCACGCCAAGCTGTCGCGGAGCGAGACGCCGGTCGAGTGGCACGTCGACGTGCAGGCCGACAGTGACGAAGCCCTGATCGCCGACGAACTTGCCAACTACGTCCTCGGCGTGACGATTGAAGAGCGAGGAGCGGCGAGCTGAGCTTGACTCAAAGGCCTGGGTCTTTGTCGTTGGGGCAGGTGTGAGCACCGGCCCCCGGTCTAACTCCTTCCATTTCGTGCCGGTACGGGATGTCGACCGCGCGCGGGGAGCGCCTTGTCCACTCGTCGACAATGCAACCTTGCGCCAGGTGCCGAGCCGGGCCCGGACGCTCTGGTTGCGACTTCCGGGGCGCATGCGCCTATTCGAGACTTCCTCGTCCGACTTCTCGGATGCAGAGCTGGGCGAAATCAAGCATGGCGTCGGCCAAATCTACTTGGACGTCTCTAGCAAGAGTCGATTCGACGACTTCGCAAGTGACTTGAAGCGACTGAAGCTGGCCACCGAGTGCGAGATCTGTGCCCTCGCTTCCGAATGCGCAGGAGCGTACGCCAAGGGACCGAGCGCTGATTTCGCCCAAGAGGAAGCCGCGCTCGGCGAGATCCTGAGGGGATTACGCGGAGCGGTCCTGGACTACGGCTGCGGCCACGCGCCCTACGCGGAGCTACTCGCCGCTGCGGCCGTAGACGGCGCTGTCCAGTACTACGGCGTCGAACCTGACGCGAGCGCCCGGGAGCGCCTCTTGCAACGCCGCCCCTGGGCGTTCCTGTCACCGGGCGTGCCCGAAGTGCCGCAGACCTTCGACCATGTGCTTTTGCTGCGCAGCATCAACCATTTGCCGGACCCCGCTGGAACCATCGCGGAACTGCTTCCGCGTCTGAAGCCGAGCGGGACGCTGCTGATCGTTGACAACGTTGCTTTCGGGGTCGTGCGTTCTGTGGAGCAAGCGCGCCGGGCAGAGCAGTCTTCGGCTGCCTTCGAGCATTTTGAGAACGCCAGCGCAAAGGACATTCACGCACGGCTTTCGGAAATGCCACTACGCCTGCTAGCGCGCCAAGACGTGACTCGATCCACGGCGAACCAATGGCTGCTGCAATACGCCAAGTCGTAGCGCCAGCCCGGAGCTTGCCGTGGCCCTGGGCTGGCCGTACCGGGCCGTAGCCTGGGCTGCTATGGTCGGGACCACATGGCTCACGACGTGTTGGTCATCGGCGGCGGGCCGGCTGGGTGCACTGCGGCCGCGCTGCTGGCCAAGGCGGGGCACGATGTGCTGCTTGTCGAAGCCGCTGCGCAGCCACGCATCCACCTCGGAGAGAGCCTCTTGCCCGGCATCGTGCCGATCCTCGAGGAGATGGGGGCACTGTCCGAGGTCGAATCAGCCGGCTTCTCGAAGAAGACAGGCACCACCCACTGGCAGTGGGGGCGCACGCCGGCTTGGGATCTATGGTTTTCCGACACCGATCAATTCGACCACGCCTGGTTGGTGGAGCGAGCGCGGTTCGACGAGATATTGTTTCGTTGCGCGGAGCGCGCGGGCGCAGCGGTGCGGGAGCATACGCGAGCCTGTGCGCCGATACTCGATGGGCAGCGGGTCGTGGGCGCGCGCATCCAAGTGCGCGGCGCCGACGCAGAGCAGGACGTGCACGCGCGCTTCGTGATCGACGCAAGCGGCCAGAACGCGCTGCTATCGAAGGGCCGCAAGCTGCGCGAGCACATCGACGGACTCAGGCATCAAGCTTCCTGGGCGCACTACGCCGGAGCGGGACGCCTTTCGCCGCCTCGAGAAAACCAAGCGCTCTTCGTTGCTGAGAACGGATATTGGCTTTGGCTGTTCCCCCTAGCGAATGACAGGGTCTCCGTCGGCATGGTGCGGCTCGACGGGACGGATCACCCGTCGGCGCGGGACGCCGCCTTTGAAGCAGGTGTCGCCCAAAGCGAAGCGTTCATGCAAGTGCTCGGTCGCGCCGCGCGCCGCGTCACTCCCATACGCCACGAGCGCGACTTCACCTATCGCATGCGCGAAGTTGCCGGTGCGGGCTTCCTTGCGGTGGGTGACGCTTCCGGATTCATTGACCCGGTGCTTTCTACCGGTGTCTTTCTTGCGATGCATGCGGCGCGGCATGCCGCAAGTCTGGTCAGCGAGGTGTTGCGGGCAAGGGTAGCGGAGCAGCTGGCTCTTGAGCGCTACACAAAGCACCACCGTCAGCTATTCGGTGACTTGCTGCGTATGGTGCGCTTCTACTATCAGCAGAACCTGGGGCGCGACGACTACTTCTGGGAATCTAAGCGCATTCTGCTACGCGAAGACACCCGCCTGAAGCCGCAGAAGGCCTTTTTGATCCTCACCAGTGGCCTGGTGCAGAATCTCGCACTGACGGACGCAAGCGAGCGCGCCTTGGCTCGGCGCAGTCGTTCCATCTCCGGGGGCAGGAACCTGGTCGCCAGCACTCATGGCCCCGGGCATGGCGACGTCGTGGTGGGTGGATCGAAAGGGTACGCTGACAGCGATGGCGGCTTAGGTTTTGTGTGCGTGCATCTGCGCTACGAAGACGGCAGTGAACGCCCTGCGCAACTCTACTTGCTCGTGGAACCCACCGACCCGAGCGCCCCGAGCCTGTTTCGTACCGCGCACTTTGACGTCAACTGCCTCGCGCCCCGCTACAACAACGATCCCATCGCACATCCGCCTCTTGAGCCCCATTTGCGTGGCGTACACGAGCGGCTGTGCGCGCTGGATACGCACGAGACGCCCAGCGTGGGCGCTCTGTGGAGCGCCCGCCAAACACAGTTCGTTCAGATCTTCGCTGACCTGCCTGAGCAGTTTGAACTCGTGCGTGTCTTTGGGGAATGACGGGCGTCCTGGGGCGGTGGGTCAGGTTCGCTTTGGGGTACGGGCAGAGCATTCACTGCATCCGACCCGCGTATTCCGGCGGCGCGGCAAAGCTCTGCTGCACGTCGAAGCCTACCCAGCGCACCCGTGCCTCGCCCGCGTCGTCCAGACTGGGCAGGGCCAGCGTACGTTCGATGACGTAGTCTTGGGCGCGGCGTAGATCAGCGGCGGACATGCTGCTCGTGTGTGTGACGCGGTAGTATCGCTGCGCATCGACGCCTAATCCGTGCACCGCACGATGCAAGTGCAACTGCGTGCCGGGAAGGACCAACAGCCGATTCACGACAACGCGCGCGGCATCGAAGGAAAGCACCCGGTCAAAGCTGTTCTGAAATGACTCAAGGGTTTCCCCTGGAAGCCCCAGGATCATCGACAGCTCTAGCGGGCCCGCGCCGGAGAAGGTCTTCAGGGCACGCTCAATATGCTGCAGGCGCGTGCCTCGCTTCATGGGTGCAAAGGTGTCTGGGGAGAGCGATTGCACGCCGAAATGCAGCGCACCCACAGGCACGCCACGCAGCGCTTCGCGTTGGCTGTCGCGTGCCAGGGACGGATAGAGTTGAAAGCCGTAGCGCAGCTTCCCATTCGGATCGCCGCGGCGGATGGCCTCGCAGGTGCGGGCAAATGCGGCGTCCGTAACGTTGGCGGTGCTGGCGCCTGCGTCAATCCATTGGGACTCGGGCCACGCCACCACGGCGGCAATCTCCGATGCGAGGCGATCGCTGCCTCGCAACTGCATCCTGCCCTCGCGACTCTGTTTGGCGTCGCTACAGAACGCGCAGCTGAAGATACACCCTCGCGCCATTTCGATCGTGGGGCGTGCGACGCGATACACGGTTCCTTCCAAGTACGGCGAGGGAAAGTCGTCCAAGCTGGGAACGAGGGCAGGGGGGCCGTGCTCTACCTGGCCGTCGTGCACCGTGAAAAGTCCCGGCATCCCCCGGGGGATCCGCCGGGGCACGTTCTGCCTGAGTAGCGTGCGAGTCAGATCGACCAGGGTGTGCTCTCCGGAGCCGTGCGCTATGGCGTCCACGGCGTCCCACCAAGAAAACCAGCTCGCGTCCTGATTCAAAAACGCAAAGGACACCCCTCCCCACACGATGGGGGCGGCTAGCTTTCGCGCTTTCAGCAGTCGGCTGACGGCGCCGCATTGCGCGAGGTTCCAGCTGTATGCAGAGAGGCCGACCAGGTCCGGTTGCGCCGCTTGGATGGCGTCGGCCGCGGCTTTGTCTGACAGGCCCACCAGGAACAGAATGTCGACGTCGACCCGTTCGGCGAGCTCGGGTTGAGAGAGCACTGCTGCGCGGAGGTACTCGCACGCGCCGGGACCATAACCCCAGGTTGCTTCGGAGAGGTTGATCAGCACCAGGCGAAAGCGCCCAGGGCGCTTCGCGACAGCATTCTTGTGAAATGCTGGGTGCGCGTCCGTGCGGGGCGGTGTCGCCTGGGCAACGGAAGCCGCCAGGGGCACCAGCGCGTCGTCTCCGTGGCGATCCAGGTACCATGCCGGCAGACCGCCGCATTGCGCCGCCGCGCCGCAGGTCTGACAAGGCGCGGAGAGTTTCATGCCCGGAGCGCGCCGTTGCACGACCGCTTTTTCGCGTGCTGCTTCCGGCAGCGCACACAGCGGGATCCCACTTTCCGGTGCGAACCGGAGCTCTGCGCCGATTGCTTGGGTCTGCTGCACAGCCGCCAGCAGGCGGCCGCGCAGTTGCGCCAGGTCTTCGCACAGAAAGTCTTGCGCTTCCGATCCGGGGGGTACAGCGCGCGGCAAGGATAGCTCCACGGTGTTCACCCCGCCTGCGTGTGTGTTTGCAGATCTGAGCAGCGCGGCGGCGTCCTGCTTCTCAGCGGAGAGAAAGACGATGCGCAGAGAAATGTCCAAGCCCGCGGCCCGCGCTTCGGCCAGACCTTGCATCAATCGCCCATGGGCTCCGCTGCGTCCGCACACACGGTCATGAACGGTTGCGTCGTCGCTGTAGATAGTCACGACGACCTCGTCGAGGCCGGCCCGCGTCAGCGCAGCTGCCGCACCCGTTGCGGCTAGGCGCACGCCGTTAGTTTCGACGCAGACGCGGCTGTAGCCGGCCGCCTTGGCGCGGGCCACCCACGTGGTTAGATCTGCGCGGCGCATGGGGTCGCAGCCAATCACCCGAAGCGTCGTGGCGCTGTCCCCGGGTTTCGGCAGCTGCGGCAGCGGTTGCGTGGCCGTGGCGCTGAGGGGGCCCGAGCAGAACCAGCACGAAAGATCGCACTGTGCCGGCAACCGAATGCTGTCGATTCTCTCGTCGCTCACGGTGAAATCAGCATAGCGCAGACCCTCAGGCTACACTGCAACTGATGGTTGAACGTCGCCTCCGCTGGCTGGAGATCAGTGCGGACTTCCAATGCAACAATCGTTGTGTTGGGTGCTATTCCGTGAGCGACGAGGGGGCTCAACGCATGTCCTCTCGGGACGTCGTCACCGAGCTATTCGCCGGTCGCGAGCGAGGCGCAACCTCACTTTGGCTCGGTGGTGGCGAGCCGACATTGCGCAAGGACCTGATCGGCATAGTGCGCAAGGCCCGCGAACTTGGCTACGAGCGCATCAAGCTCCAGACCAATGGCATGCTGCTTTCTTATCCAGAGTTCACCGACAAGATCGTGGACGCGGGCGTCACCGAAGTGAATTTCGCAATCAAGGGCGCGTCAGCCGCGTCTCATGATCGCCTCACGCGCACACCAGGCTGTCATGAGCTCATGTGCAAAGGCATTGCCGAAGCGCGGCGGCGTGGCCTGCGGATGGAAGGCGACTTGCTCGTTTATCGCAGTAACCAGAACGAGCTTGCCGAAATGGTGCAGAGCTACTTCGAGCTGGGACTCGCGCGCTTCAACGTTTGGCTGTTCTCGGCTACGGACCAGGGCGACAAGGACCTCTCCGCTCAGGTGCCGCGACTGTCGGAAGTCGTGCCGGAGATCGTCCGAGCGATGGATCTGCGGCTCTCCAGCGAGCCGGAGTTCATCACCTCGCTGCATACGCCGCCTTGTGTCGTCCCGAGTCGCCACCACGCTTGCCTTTTCGATGCCAAGGCGCTGTCGCTCTGGGTTGCCAACCCCGGCGGCTACGGCTTCTTCCTGGAAGAGTCGCCGATCGAAGGCGGTCACTACCTGGAGCGATGTCAGAGCTGCCGCAGCCGCGTGGGTTGCGGTGGGATCCGCGCCGACTACTTAGCCATTTTCGGTGACAGTGAATTCCAGCCGCTGTAGGCAACCGCATGCTCTACGAAGCCGCCCTTGCCCGCGTTCACCATGAAGGCTTCGGCTTTCATGTGGACCGCACGGCGGGTGGGATCTTGGAGCTGCTGAGCAGTGCCGGAGTCGCGCCCGGTGCTCAGGTGTTAGACGTGGGCTGCGGCAGTGGGCTCCTTGCGGCGCGGCTGTGCAATGCTGGCTACAAAACCCTGGGAATCGACCCATCCCCATCGATGATCGCCATCGCGCGGGAGACAGCGCCCCGCGCGCAGCTGTCCGTGGCAGGACTGCCGGGTGCGGGACTGCCCCAAGTCGACGCCGTGGTCTCCACCGGTCATGTGCTTGCCTATCTGGAGTCGGCGGATGCCATTCTTACCGCCCTCGGCGAGCTCGCCGCCGCGCTCCGCCCTGGCGGGCTCTTGGCCGTAGACTTCATGACGCCGGCGTACTGCGAGCGGCGCGACATCAACGAAGTTGCCGCGAAGGTCCATGACGACTGGGGCATCATCGTGCGTTTCTCCCGGCCAAGTCCGGAGCGGTTTGTGCGCACCATCACCACGTACCTGCGTGAAGCTGAGGTGTATCGGCGCTTCGACGAGGTGCACACGAATGTCGCCGTTCCGGCGGAGCGCGCCGAGGCGGTGCTGCGCGCGGCGGGGCTAGAGGTGGAAGTGCGGCCCAATTTTGGCGGTGAGAGCTTGCCCCAGGGTTTGGTGGTGCTGGTGGCGCGCCGGCCCCCATCCGCCTGAGCAGGGCGCGGCGGGAGACTATCCCTGACGCCGAAGGGGTGGCGCGCTAGGGTGTGCGAGTCATGGCTTGGATCCGGATTGCTGCCGTCGTTGGCTTCTTGGGGGTTGCTTTGGGTGCCTTCGGCGCCCACGGGCTGCGCGGCAAGGTGCCCGACAAGATGCTTTCTGCGTACGAGACCGGCGTGCTCTATCATCTGATCCACGCGGTTGCCATTCTTGCGCTTGCCCTGCATGCCCACAGAGAGCAACGAAGCGTGTCTGCGCCCGCCGGCGCAATGCTCACGGGCGTCGTGCTCTTCTCGGGGTCGCTGTATCTCATGGCCATCACAGGCATCACGCGTTTCGGCATGATCACGCCTTTCGGGGGCGTCGCATTTCTGGTGGGTTGGTCTTTAGTATTTGTGAAGCTCGGTCGTGCATCATGAGTCAGCGCGGTACCTTCAAGACGGCACTTGGCCACTTCAATAGCTGGTGTCTGTCGCGCCTGGACGGCCCGATGCATCGCGCGCTGGGCGAGCGCAAGCGCGCGATGTTTGCAGACTTGCCAGAGCGGATCCTGGAGATTGGCCCGGGTCTGGGTGCGAACTTCCGCTACTACGCGCCGGGCACTCACGTCGTCGCCTTAGAGCCGAGCCCGTTCATGCACGACGCTCTACGCAGCGCAGCACTGCGTTACGATCTCTCCCTGGAAATCGTGGAGAGCTGGGCTGAGAAGCTGTCCCTCGAAGAGGCAAGTGTGGATGCCGTTGTGGGCACGCTGCTGCTGTGTTCTGTACGTGCGCCCAAGCAAGTCATGGCTCAGGTGCGTCGAGTGCTCAAACCTGGAGGCAAGTTCGTGTTCCTGGAGCATGTCGCTGCACCAGCCGGTAGTGCGCGGCGCTTGGTGCAAGGCGCCCTGGCGCCGCCCTGGCGGGTGCTTTTCGAGGGCTGCGAGCCGAACCGAAATACCCGTGCCTTGATCGAGAGCTCGGGGTTTTCTCAAGTGCACGTTGACGAGTACGTGGCGCGCTCGCCCTACTATCCGATCAACTCCCAGATCGCCGGCTGGGCCGCCAAGTAACGCCATGCGCATCGCCTTTGTCATCTTTCATGGCGAGGAGCGTTACGGGTTCTTTGACGATACGTTTGTCTCGTTACTCTGTGCGGACGCGCGCCGCAGCGGACACCCTGCCGAAGTTGTGCATGTCTTCTTCGACGGGGGTGACGCGGGCAGGGACGCCAGCGTGCGTGAATTGTTTCGAAACTGGCTCGCGGAGCAGGGCACGGAGCTGCTGGTTTGCGAACGCGCCGTCGACGCCGCTTCCCTCGCAGAGTTCGCGGCCGCGCCTGGCAAAACCCTGCTTCAAGTGACTCGTGGCGACTCTCTGGACCCGGCGCCCGGGGCGCAGTTCATTCTCGGTGCGTTGCCTGGACTAACCAGCCGCGGTCGTGTCGCGCGCACCCCGTTGACTGCAGACCTACGCCACGGTTTCCGAGCATTCCTGCGCTCGAGCGCCGGCGCCGGCTCTTTCGCAGACGTGCCCGGATTGTGCCGGATCCGCGGCGATTCGCTGATCCCCTGCGCGGAGGTGGTGACCACGGACGAAAGCTGGCCGTTCGATCCAGTCGTCGACCACCAGGTGCTCGCGCTGCGCGCGCTCGAGCCTGCGACGCACAAGACCGTCTTCGGCAACGTGGGGTGTCCGTATTCCCGAGACCCGTACCTGCTGCCGCACTACAGGGGTGCCGAGGCGCCCGATCACGTCGGTCTCAGCCGACTGGGCTGCGCTTTCTGCCCCATGGGCGGCGACTACCAAGTGCGGGGCGACGCCGACGTGGTCCGCGGCATTGTCCAGCAGGCTCGGTACTTCGTGGACGCATTGCCACAGCTTCAGTCCTTGCTCATCTCGGACCAGGCCCCGCTACGCTATCTGTCAGAGCTGATGCGCTCCGCGGCAGTCGCGGGCATGCGTCCGCTGCGATGGATGTTTCCGTGCCGGGCAGAAGCCTTGCTCCGGGAGACTGAGGCCCTGACCGAAGCGCTGACCGCGGCGCGGGCTTCGGGACAAATGCTCGAGTGCTATCTCGTCGGATTTGAGTCGTTTTGTCAACGCGAGCTCGACCGCTACAACAAGGGAGTGCAAGTGGCTGAGCTGGTGCAGAGCGTGGAGCGCATGCGCAGCCTCAAAGCCGAGTTTCCCGAGACCTTTGAATACGCTCGGGCTCGAGGACACAGCCTGGTGCTATTCAACCCCTGGACGTCGCCCGAGGACGTACTCGAGAGCGCGCACGTGATGCGCGCCCACGGCCTGTGTGAGCTTTTCGACGAACCCTTTCGCAATCGGCTGCGCCTTTATGCGGATTTGCCCATCACCTACGCTGCAAAACGCGACGGTGCCCTCAGCGTCGGAGAGCAGCTGGGTTCCGGGGCCGGGCGCCGCAAGGGATACAGCCTCGAGACTCCCTGGCGGTTCTTGGATGCGCGGACCCCGCGCCTGACCGAAAGTGCAGAGCTGCTTCAGGAACAACTCGGTAGTGGATCTGCCTTATCCCAGCTGTTCGCAGCCGCGCAGTACGCGAAGTGCCCCAGCGCCTCTGGGCGCACCGAGTTGTCCAAGGAACTCGCCGCATTGAAGGCTGCGGTTGACGCGCTGCTGCACGATGACCGGCGTCCGCCCCAGCTGGGCCGTGCCAGCACGATGCCCGCTGCACCAGTTCTGTTTGCGGGCGACTGCAACAACGGCTGCGCAGCTTGTCCGAATCGCGACCACTACCTTTCCGACGCCGCAGAGGCCGTCTTCGATCGCGTGCGCTCCGCACGCCGTTCTGGTGAAGCGGTGCTCTTCGCCGGGCGGGAGCCGACGCTGCATCTGTCGTTGCTGGACCTGCTCGAGGCCGCGCGGGGGCCAGATGGGCGGGCGGTGGGCATGGTCAGCAATGCCCGGCGCTTCTGTTACGAAGCGTTCACCTCGGCGTGTGTCCGCGCGGGGCTTTCCGGCGTCAGTGTTAAACTCTTCGCCTCTAGCGAGTCTGATTCCGACGCGATCAGTCGCTGCCCTGGCGCACAGCAACAAGCCTTGGCTGGACTCAGTGCGCTCGCTCGGCATGGGGTCGCCCTTGAGATCCGCGCGCCCATGAACCAACGGAACATCGGCAGGTTTGAGCGCTACGCTGACCTGGGCGCTCGGGTTGGCGCTTCGCTCAGAGTTGAATTTGCACTGGACGCGCTCGGACTGGAAAACCTCGGGCGCGCAAGGGACGCGTTGGGCGCGCTTGTCCAAGCGTGTGTGGCACGAGGGATCGCGTTGGAAGCCTCGCCGCTTTCCCTTGGAACGCGCGACTTCCGCTTCCTGCCTCGGTCGATCTAGACTTGAGAAATCGCGAATTTACCCGACCTACCCCTCACGACTCGACCACCAGAAAGGCGCGGGGTGCGCTAGAGTTGCCGCGTCGCATGCGTCGGTTCCTCACCTCTGCCACCATCGTGCTTGCACTCGCTGGCTGCACCACGATCCTGGGCATCGACGGGGAGTTCGACGACCAAGCGTCGGGCGGCGCCTCCGGGTCGGGCGGCGCGGATGCTGGCACCGGCGCTGCCGGCACCGGTGGCGTCGCAGGAGCGGAAAATTGCCTGAACGGCGTTGATGACGACAACAACGCCCAAGTCGACTGCATGGATTCTGCGTGCCAAGACAGGTTCGTCTGCGAGCCCGCTGCGCCTGCCGGCTTCATGGGGCCTGCCGTGCTCTGGACCGGAACCGGGAACCAGACAGCCCCGCCATGCAGCGACCCAATGCTGGACCAGCTCCCGCTTTTCGAAGGGCTGACGGCCGCAGGAGCGGACTGTGGATCCGTCGGGTGCCAGTGCACTGAAGCGAGCTCACCCACGTGTTTGGGCCTGGTCAAATACCAAAGTGGCACCTGCACGACCGCGGGGAGCTACACGCCGCTCAGCGCCGGTTGCACAAATGTCACCGTCACCGTGCCCTCCTTCGCAAATCACGTGACGGGTATTTCCGGCAGTTTGACCTGCACCCCTGCCGCAACAGGCAGTCCGACGCTGCCGCCGCAGAGCGTCGCGGCGCGCTACGCTCTGTGCACCGCGGGAAGTCCAGGAGCCGGATGCAGTGGGGACCTGTGTGTCCCCAACACCGACGCCAACTACGCCAAGCGGTGTGTGTTTCAAAAGGGGAACGTGGCGTGTCCGGGCGCGTACCCGAACGTGCTCAACCTATTTTCGAGCGTCAACGACACCCGGGGCTGTAGCGCGTGCACTTGCGACGACAGCGCTCCCTGCACGGTCAGCGTGGAAGAGTATCCGACCAGCGGCTGTGCCGGCAGTGGCAATGCGGTGCCCAAAGGTGGCAGCTGCCTACAGATCTCGGGTCCCCCCGCGCAGCGCTCCGTGCAGGTGACCGCGACTGCGCCCACTTGCATTCCTGGGGGAGGCGCCCCGATGGGTGCGATCAGCGCCGCGGGGCCAGTCACCGTTTGCTGCCAGTAGGGCTGGTGTTCAAGAACAAGCCGTCGCTGCGGCCACCGACCATGGCCGGAAGCGAGACCCATGCCCAGGCTTCTCTCGGGAATACTCGGCGGCGCTGCGTGTTGTGACATCACGATGCGCCTGCGCCTACTTCTCTTGATGTTCGCCGTGGTGCCGATGGTCGGTTGCGACCACGCCACCAAATACTGGGCCGAGTCACAGCTGCAGGGAGCGGATCCGATCCAGGTTCTGCCCAATGTGCTGTCGCTCACCTATGTGCGCAACTTTGACGTGGCATTCCACGCCCTGCGTCATGTGCCCGAAGCCTGGAAGTTCTGGCTCATTGTCGGTGCCGGATTGCTTGCGATCACCTTCGTGACGTTCCTGCTCCTATCGCGCAGGCTGCCGCTGCTCGAAGCCTCGGCATACGCGCTCGTGCTTTCCGGTGCCATCGGTAACGTTTCGGACCGACTGCTGCGTGGCTACGTCGTCGACTTCATACACCTAGAGTACTGGCCGGTGTTTAACGTCGCGGACGCTTGGGTGGTCATGGGCGTTGTGCTGCTGCTTGTCTCTGCGTTGATCCATCGCGGGCCACCGCAGCCGGCGGTATCGCGCGCTTCGGGCTAGTGCGGCCGCGAAGACGGGCCGGGCCCGGCGAAGCTACCCCTCAGCCTCGATGATCCGCCACGAAGCTGTAGGCCGAAGCGTCGAACGCTGCGCCGGCAAGTTCTGGGGCATCTGCGTGGGCCGCGGCATCCGCGTCGGGGACCTGCCAGCGCACGGCGTGTTCGATGTGCTGATTGAAAACGCGCAGCGAGAGCAGCGCGCCGCCGGTTGAGCTCATGACGTGCACCCGTCTGGCGAGCTCCTGCCAGCGGGTCGCGTAGCCCGGATAGGCCGTATCCAGCGCGGCCAGCAAATCCGCGCCCAAGCTTGCAGAGGCGGCGCAGCGCAGTGAACACGGCGCGTGCGAAATCAGCGATAGCGGGCCGACGAGCCACAAAGTCTCTGGCGGCGCAGCGGCGGTGTCGCCGTCAAGCAGCGCCCCCAAGAGCGCAACATCGTCTTGCACGCTCAAGGAACAGAATCGCTCGATGCAGCAGGCGGGGTAGCCTAGCAGGCGGCCCAGCGCGACGACTGCGCTGGGGTCGCGGCGTCTGGCTTCAAGTTCCAGCACTTCGCCTCGGTGCAGCGCGTCGCTGTCGCGTGCCGCCAGAATCACGGTCTGGCCATCCGGAGCTGGAGCCGGAATGCGCCGAAGCGACAGCGCCCTAGCTGCGAGCCAGCGTTCCGCCACATCGGCGTCGCGCCCGTTTAGACACTCGCGCTTGATCAAGCTGCGCTGGCCGGAAAGTAGTCCGAACAGCTCGGGATCCGCAGGGGAAACGCCGTCTGTCGGGGGCGCGCCTGAGCGCAATCGAGCCGGCCATTTGGGAAATGCCACGCGACTTCTTTTAGCAGCGATAGGGGCGCGCTACGACTCAAGGCGTGGCGTACGACGGCGAGGCGTTCATCCAAGACTTCCTGAACGGCCAGATCGGCGGGCATGTTTTTCTCGGTTTCCAGATCCTGCGGGTCGAACCTGACCGCGTGCGTCAAGCGCTGGATGTAGAACTGGGCGCGCCAGACGGTCGCAGCTTGCTGCTCTTTCTAGAGCGCCGCGTGCCCGGACGAGCGGCGTTGTGCACCACGCCGTCCTTTTCGGTATCGTACTATCCCTCACGCTCACTGCCCGACACCGAGGCCGCTCGGTTGGGACGCAGCTTCGCTGAGTTCCTAACGGAGCGGGAGCAGGAACTCGGGCCGGCTGCGGCGGCAAGAACTTTACGCCTTGCGGTGCGTCAGGGAATTCCGGATCGATGGTTGGAGCTGCGAATCAATCGCGAGTGCAACGAGCGCTGCGTGTTCTGCAACACGCCGGAGGATTCGGAGACCATACTGCCAGGGCCCGCGGCGGTGGAGGAAACTCTGCGCGTCGAGTACGCCGCTGGACACCGGGCCGTGCTGTTCACCGGACGTGAACCGACCCTCGACCCCCGGCTCCTCGACTACATCCGCCTTGCGCGGAGTCTGGGCTACGAACGCCGGCGTCTGCAGACCAACGGCACGCGACTCGCACGGGCAGGATTCGTCAAAGACTTGATCGCCGCGGGCGTCGACGAGTTCGAGATCTCCTTCCACACTA
Source organism: uncultured Myxococcales bacterium (assembly GCA_937872925.1). Taxonomy (GTDB): domain Bacteria; phylum Myxococcota_A; class Polyangia; order Polyangiales; family Polyangiaceae; genus JACKEA01. The sequence continues at coordinate 46,920 of CALMUT010000276.1, forward strand.
GAGATGCCGCAACCTTTGAACGGCTAGTCGGAAAGCGCGCGCTGCTGCCCAAAACCGAAGATGGGATCGAAAATGTCCTGTCCGCCGGTGCCAGGTTGCATCTGGTTACGGTGGCCACTCGAGACAACCTGCATGAGATTCCCAGTCTGCTGGCGGCGCTTGGCGCGCGCTACGGCGGCCGCGTGCGTCACGTGACGCTGAGCCCGATGGCGCCGGTTGGGGACGGCCGCACGCGTTTGGAGCTCTTGCCGCGTCTAGGGGCGCTTCAGGCCGTGCTTCCGGGCATTGCGGACGCCGCTCAGGGGGCGGGGATCGAACTGAACATCCCATCTCGCTGCGGATTGCCCCTGTGCGTGACCCCGGCCGCACTTTGGCCGCTCAATCTCGAGGCCAAGAACACGCCTGGATTGACCCTCGAGAGCGACAAACACAAAGCCGAGCAGTGCCGACAATGCCGCTACGACCCCGTGTGCACCGGTGTTTGGTCGGCGTACCTGGAGCACTATGGCTCCGAAGAACTCGTGCCGGTGTCCTTCGAGCAAGACACCGCTTGAGTGCGAGGATGTATGCCAAGCACTCACGCTGTGCGACCTGAATGACGCTGCGCATACCGCCGGGCTGCGCGTTCGAGTAATATTTGAGGTGTGAGAGATTCTGGCCCGCCCTCCATTCGAAGCCGAAGCTTCACCGAGATCAACGTGCTTGCCGAGCGCATGCACATGGAGCTCAGCCCGACGGAAGGCATCACCATTCAAGAGTTGGCGAGCCGCCTCGACTTGCGGGTCTACGATTTGAGTCGGCCGCTGCAGCGTCTGGTCGATGCCAAGCGGGTAACGAAGCGTGTGGAAAACCACATGACCGTGTACTTTCGCGTGGAAGAAGCGCAGGTCAACTTCAAGCGCTGAGCCGAGTCGCTGCGCAGACCTAGCTCGTCAACAGCCCCGCAAGACGCTGACGGATCAGCTCCTCCGCGCCGCTCATGATGCGGTCGATCAGCTCCTGGCACGTCGGAATGTCGTTGATGAGTCCAGCAACCATGCCGCAGGACCACGCGCCCGCGTCCATGTCGCCTTCGAGCATGATGGTCGGGTACACACCGGCAACTTCTTGAATGATGTCCTGAATCTGCAAATCCTTGCCTAGGGTGTGTTCCTTCTCCAGGATGCGCTCGACGGCGGCGTTGTTCATCACGCGCTCGGTATTGCGCAACGGCCGCATGACCAGGCGCGTATCGAGCTCTGAAGCTGCGACAATGGCTCGCTTCACGTTTTCGTGTACCGGAGCCTCCTTGGTGGCGATGAAACGTGTGCCCATATTCATTCCCTCGGCGACGCGACCAGGGACCGCGCGTCGGCCATGCCGCCGGACGCAACAAAGGGGATCTCGAGCTCGTCGGCTGCGCGGGGCAGCAAGATCATGTTAGGAATGTCGTCTTCACCGGGGTGCCCACCGCATTCGAAGCCGTCCACCGAGACCGCGTCGCAGCCGATCTTTTGCGCCTTGAGGGAGTGCCGTACGGACGTGCACTTGTGGATGATCTTGATGCCGGCATCTTTGAGCTTCGGCAAGTACTCCTGAGGATTTCGTCCTGCGGTTTCCACGATCTTGATGCCGCCACCGATGATGGCGTCGATGTAGCCCGGGTAGTCAGGCGCTGCGAAGGCGGGCAGAAACGTCAGGTTCACTCCGAAGGGTTTGTCGGTCATCTCCCGGCAGCGGGCAATTTCCGCAGCCAGCTTCTCGGGGCTGTCCTGCGTCAACCCAGTGATGATGCCGAGTCCCCCCGCATTCGACACTGCCGCCGCCAGTTCCGCGAAACCAACATAGTGCATGCCGCCTTGAATGATGGGGTGCTGGATGCCGAATAACTCAGTGATTCTCGTCTTCACGACTTTCCTTTCAGCATTGGACCGTGGCCTGGGCTAGCAGCGCCGTTTGTTTCACCCGAGCCCTGCGGATACCATAGCGGGCGGGAGGTATTCCATGCGTCGTTTCCTAGTGTGCAATTTGCTGGCGAGTGCCGCTGCGCTGGCGTCGGCCACGGCGGGCGCCGCGACCTACAAGGTGGGACCCACCCAAACGTATCAACAGCTTTCTGCCGTGGCATCTCTGCTCAAGCCCGGTGACATCGTGGAAGTCGATGGGGACGCGACCTACTCCGGCGGAGTCGTTTTCGACAAGGCGGGGACGGCGGCGTCGAAGATTACGATTCGGGGCGTGCCGAAGAACGGCAAGCGCCCGGTGATCAGCGGCGGCACAAATACCATCGAGGCCCGGGCCAACTATTACGTTTTTGAGGGCCTTGAACTTACCGGTGGGTCGTCGCGCTGCTTCTTTCACCATGCTCACGACATCACCCTGCGTGGCTCTGTGGTGCACGACTGCCCGAAGCAAGGTGTGCTCGGCGCCGACCAGGATTCCGGCTCACTGCTCATGGAATACGTCGAAGTCTACAAGTGCGGCGGCGGCACTCAAGACCATCAGATCTACATGGCCACGGATGAGGCCACCTACCCGAAGAGCGTCTTTCGCATGCAGTACTGCTACGTGCATGACGCCAACGGCGGCAACAACGTGAAGTCACGGGCTGAACGCAACGAGATCTTCTACAACTGGATCGAAGGCGCACTTTACCACGAACTGGAACTCATCGGTCCGGACGGTGGCAACCCGGCGTTGGCACGCGAGGACTCGGACGTCGTCGGCAACGTCCTGGTCAAAGACAAGGCGAGCTACGTGGTGCGGTTCGGTGGTGACGGCACCGGCGAGACCGATGGTCGCTACCGCTTTGTAAACAACACCGTCATCACCCTGCCGGGAGGCAGCGCCGTTTTCCGCCTGTTCCACGGCCTAGAGAGCGTGGAGATGCACAACAATGTGTTCTGGGCTACCGGCAGCGGCACGGTGAACGTCGTTCGCACCGTCGAAGCCCAGTGGACCCAGGGCAGCGCGTTGATCGCGGGGAGCAATAACTGGGTCAAGACCGGCGGCACGAACATCCCTAGCCAATGGACGGGGACCCTGAGCGGAGCCGCCCCGGGTTTCAGCAATGCGTCGGCGTTCGACTTCCACCCGACCGTGAGCGCAGCCATCGTGGACAAGGGGGCGGCGACCCTGAGCGGACCTAGCGGCTACCCGTTTCCGTCACCCCTGGCGGCGCCGGCGTCCCACCCTCCGGACAGCCAACTGCTGGCACCGGGCGGCGCGGTGGCACGCCCGAAATCCGGAGCCATTGATCTCGGCGCGTTCGAATACGGCGTGAGTGGCGGTGGCGCGGGTGGGAGCGGCGGAACTGCCGGCATTGGCGGAACTGCCGGCATTGGCGGCGCTGCAGGAAGTGCTGGCAGCGCCAGTGGAGGCGTCTCAAGCGGCGGTGCGTCGAGCGCCGGCGCCGGTGGCGTCGCCGCGGCTGGCGGTGGGACGGCTTCTGGCGGGGCCGCAGGTTCGCCGAGCAAGAGTGCAAGCGACGACGATGGTGGTTGTGGCTGTCGCGCGGCGGGCGCCCCCGCCGACTCACGCTCCGCGCTGATCGTGCTCGCACTCGCGTACCTGCTGCGCCGCCGCCGACGCGTCGCGTAAGCGGTTTCTTTGGGAGACTTCCGTGGGTCGAAGTCGCCAAAGCCATGGCAGCAATCCGCGTGATTAGTCTGTCGCCGACGACAGCTTGGCTAGCGCGTCCAGCAATCTGGTGGGCGTATATGGCTTCTGCAAGAAGCCGGCTCCTAGGGATTCGAGATGTTGTGCATCGATCAGGTCTTCCGCGTGGCCGGAGCATACCAGCACGCGCAAATGGGGCAGGCGGGCTCGAAGCTTCTCGGCCAGGGCGTGTCCGCGGAGACCCGGCATGACTTCATCGGTCAGAAGCACATCCGGCACTGTTCCGGCTTCCACCAGCGCCAGGGCCTCATCGGCATTCGCTGCGGTTGAGACGACGAAATTTGCTTTGGCAAGCACACGCTCGGTCAAGTTGCGCACCGAGGCATCGTCCTCGACCAATAGCACGCGTTGCTGTCGCGCGGAGACAGGTATCGGTTCGCCTTCGGACGCAGCTTCCGCAGCGGGGTCCACCCGCGGTAGGTGTAATGCGATAGTCGTGCCGACACCGAGCGCAGTCGTCAGTGTGACGTCACCACCCACCTGCCGGGTCATGCCATAGACCGAGGCCAGCCCCAGCCCCGTGCCCTTGCCCGCTTCTTTGGTGGTGAAGAACGGCTCGAAGGCCTGCGCGGCGACTTCTTCCGTCATGCCTTCACCTTGGTCTTCGATGGCGATGCGGATCGTGTCTCCGCTCCCCCGGTCGACGCTGAGTTGGATTCGCCCGCCGTTGGGCTGCGCGTCGACGGCGTTCACGATCAAGTTCATCAAGGCGCGTTCCAACTGCGATGGATCCATCAAGACGCAGCCTGCGTCGGGGTCAACTTTGGCGCTCAGTTGCACGTCTTCACGCAGGAGGTGCTCGAGCATGGGTAGCAGTCGAAGCACCTCTTGAGCCGCGTCGATGGCGCGCGGCCGCACCACCTCTTTGCGGGAGAACGTCAGCAGGTCCCGGGTGATTTCGGCGCCCCGCTGCGCCGCGTCGATGATGACACCGAGGTCCTCTTTCACCGATTCGGCGACGCCCTCGCTGCGCCGAGCCAACTCGGCGTGCCCGATCATCGCCGTGAGCAAGTTGTTGAAGTCATGGGCCACGCCACCTGCCAAACGCCCGATCGCTTCAAGCTTCTGTGACTCCACCATCTGAACCTCCAGCCTGCGTCGTTCTTCGGCCAGTTGGGCAACGGCGCGGCGACGCTCGAGCCAAACCCGGCTGAGTGCCCACACCGCGGGGCAGAGCACGGCGGCAAGCAAGAGCAGCAGGTTCACCGCTTGGGAGTGGCTCGCGGACGCAAGCGCAGCGTTCGGTTCGACTTGAACGCGCCAACGCTGAGCGGCGACCTGCGCGTCTGCTTGGCTCCTCGGTCCCGACGCGGCGCCGAACCCAGCGGATTCAAACAAGACCCCGGATTCGTCACTCACCCGTACAAGATACCGATCTAGGACGCCTTCTCGGAGGCTGCTGCGAATGAACTGCTCGCAGTCGAAGACGCCGTTCACGTAACCCAGCACTCGCCCGTTCCGGTGGACCGGAAAGTAGCTTGCGACACCGCGCTGCCCTTGGAACAAAACGAGTGAGCTGGTCATGACAGGCTTTCCGCTGCGCTCTGCTGCGAGAAAAAACGGAGCTGCCACTGGATGTTGCCGGACGTTGCGACCAACCGCCTGTTTGTTCGGCCCTTCGGGCACCACGAGTCGGATCAGACCGGAGGTATCAATCCAATTGATCGCGAGCAGGCCACCGAATGAAGCCTGCAGGATTTCTGCGCGACGCGAAAACTCCGCATCTTGCATGTCTTCGTGCTGTGCGCGTTCACGTGCCAGGCTCTCCACCACCGTCAGCCGTGCAGCGACGAAGTCTGCTAGGCGCGGCGCCGCTTGGCGCGCAGCGCCGCTCGTGGTGAGCGCCAGCGCGCGCGCCTCTGCTTCACGCAGACCCATCCAAGTGCCGACAAGCAGCGTGGCGACCGACAAAGCAGCCAACCAGGGTAAGAGGACACGCGGAAATCGCGGCACTAGCTCATGGGAACGTGGGACGACACTCAGGTCAATGCGGACCGGATTACGTCCAGATCTAGCCGCCGCTGGCCACAATTCGGTTGCCGCTTGGCGTACACTCAGCTCCTATGAAACGTCTCTCGCTCACGTTCGTGCTTTTGGCATGCATCGCCGCGGCCACCCTCAGCTCGACTGCGACCGCTGCGCCGATGACCACGGTCCTTGCGGACGTTGCGCCGTCGGACGATGGCGGCTGCGGCTGCGCGGTCCCGGGAAACTCCGGCGGCAATCGCAAAGGTGGCTGGCTGCTCGCTGGCGCTGCCGGCGTGCTGCTCCTGCTCAGACGTCGCTCCTGACGCAGTCCTTGCCAGCGAAGCGCCGCACCATGCAGCGTTTGCGGCTGCGCGGGTCGAGCTTCAATTCTTGGCGGGTTTCATGTTCACACCGACTTGGGTGTGGCAAGCGGCACAGGTCGCCAGGATCTTTCCATAGGTGGTCGCGCGCGCAACGAGCCCGGACGCTTTGCCAGCCTCCGCGCCGAGTGCGCGCAGCTCCGCTTCCTTACGCCGCAGCTCGTCGCTGACGGCGCCAGCCTCAGGACGAAATACGTCTGCTTTCGCGATGGCTTGGGCGCCGCGCAGCCAGGCGTCGTCCCACGGGCCGGTCACACCTTCCCAAAGTCGTTCCGTCGCCCACTGGTGGTGCAGCATATCCGTTTGGAGAGGGGTGCCGCCCTCCGGGGCGGTTGGTCGTTGGTAGACGGGCCCTCGAACTTGTTGTTCGTGGCAGCCGCCACAGCTTTCAACGACTCGTGCCATTGCCTTGCGAGCGTCTTCGGTCGTCTTGGCGCTCTTGCCGGAAGTCGCGGCGGCGCGCATCTTGTCGTGCATCGTTTTCCAGCCCGCCGGTGCTTTGTCCGGAAGGTTCTGGGTGCTGAGGGCCGAAAGCTCCGTGCGTAGCTTCTCGAGGTCGCCTCGAATCAGCGCATCGTGCCCGGTAATGGCAGCAGTGTAGTGGCGCTCCATGAGGGCCACCTTGTCGATCTCCGTGAAGCCACTGGCGGCTGCGCCGGCGGGCGGCGCCGGCGGTTCCTTCTTGTCGCAGGCCACGGCGGCTGTCGCCGCGACAACGAGCGCGAGGCCGACGGCGGGACCAACGGAGGCGCGGTTGCATGAGGCGAGGAGGGAGCTCGTGGGGCGCTTTCGCTTCGGGCACTGTCTAGTCATCACATCGGGGCACTTGCAATCACCGCGCCCAGACAACAGTCGCAAAATGGAAGGTGCCGTGGCGCAGGGCGAGACGCTGACGAAGCGCGCCGCGCACGCGATGCGGCGCCGCGGGTTGCCGGCGCAAACACTGCAGGGTCCCCTCAGGTGTTGTGGGTGCGCACTGAATCCGAGTTCCATGTCTCAGCGTCCAGCGGTTGGCCGCATGCACGCGCCACGTCGAAGCCGCAGAGCGCTGCCGCGGCCGTTGGCGCCCAGCGAGGGTGGCTAGCGATCATTGGCGTGGGGGATCCTGATCAGTTCCTGCACGTCCACGGGAGCCAACGCACCCAATCCGAACTTGTCTGCGTAGGCCCGCAACACTTCGCGGGGGCAATGCGCCGACAGCGCGCACTCTGCAATGTGCGGGCACGCGATCGCGGATGCCACGAATGCGTCGTGTTGCACGCTGGCTTCGGAATGCATGAACGCCTCGCTGGCGTATTCCCGCCCCGGCAGCCCGAGCATGCTGGCGCTGTGCTGCAAGTAGGTATCGATGCCGTGGCCGCAGGCGTGCAGCTGGCGCAGGGTGATGCACGCGGGCACGCCGTCCACGAACACCACATGTTCAGCGCTAATGCAGTGCCGAACGATGTCTTCGAACACGACTGCACTTGCTGCGAAGCGATCCTGTGGAGATTCACTCGATGGGTAGGGGGTCGCGATGCGTAGCCGCAGAGCGCGCGCCTCTGCGAAAGCATGAATGGCTTGTAGCTCGTGAAGATTGCCTTGCACGGCCACACTGCTCAGAGTCACCCGCACCCCCGATAAGGTGGCCAGGACGTCGAGGGCCTGCAGTACCTTCGCGTGGCTACCGACGGCACCGGTGACTGCATCGTGCACGGCGCTACTCGCGCCATAAACGGGCACGTACACTTCCACGTTTTGCGGCAACGCCGAAAAGAGCGTCGCCGCAAACGTAGGGTTCGAAAGCCGCGTGCACGGTGAGAATACGGCGACCTCACGGAACCCCAGATGCGTGATGTGCTCTGCCAGTTCGACGATGCCAGGCAGCGCCAAGGGGTCGTAGCCGTTGAGGCGCAGCTTGCGGACACCGCGAGCGGCGGCGGCCTCCAGGTCGCGTCGCAGCCCCGGCATGTAGTCGCCGTCACGGCGCCACGCCGGGGACAACTGTTTCACTGAGCAGAAACTGCACGCTTGCCCGCATTCTGCATCGAGCGCCAAGTTCAGCCACTCGCGACTCTGCGCAACGACTGGGAGCTGCCTGTTCGTCGCGGCCTGGGCGTCTGCGCGGGGAAAATGCACTTGCAAGTTGGCGCCGTCTCGCAGGGAAAGCAGCGTGGACAGCCACGTCACGAGCAGCTCCGCCTTCTGCGCGGTCTCGCCACGGTTCGTCAGATACGACACGGAAAAGTTGTGGGTGGACGCAAACACGCGGCCAGCACCAACGGCTCCAATCTCTACGCGTAATGGGGCGTGCTCGGGGTGTTCGAAGGTGAGTTCAAGAGCCAGCGTATCCGCCTCCGAACGGCGCGACGCCGGCACCATCTGGCGTAACTTCCAGCCAAAGGGGGCTGAGACTGTCAGTGAGAGATCCGGAGCCAAGAGCGCCAGCAGACTCTCCGGTCCGAACTCTATTCGGCGTGGCACGCTTGGACCGGCAGGTACCAATGCGTTCAGATCGGGTTTGCCTTGCTCGAGCGCGTCTTCGCATTTCTGCGCAAGCCCTCCTGCCAGGGCGAGCAAGGCGGCGTGCTCGTCACCGGAGAGCAGCTCCGGTGACGAAAGTCGCGCGCTGACGCTGGCGCCCTGGATGGGGTCGTCGGCGGCGCTAGGCGAGCGAACGGTAATGCTTTGGGGGGTGCCTTGGTCCGAGCACAAATCAAAGGTCAGGGCGTCGGGCCGTCGAGAAATGCCCAGCAGCGTCCACCCAGCCGGAGTGGGCACCCGCATCAACATCACGGCTCTCCGCTGCGGGAGCGTCGCAGACCGCTGCGTGCCGCGCGCCAGATGTCCTCGGCAACGGAGCGTGACAACTCTGCACGTCGTTTCCAGGTCGACAGCGTCGCCGTGTCTGGGGCAGCCAATGCCAGCTGACAACGTTCGTTGCTCGCGCGCAGTCGAGCCAAGAGTTCACTGCGGCGCGCCGAGAACGCCCGGTCGAAGTCTTCCGGCGTGCTCAGGCGCTCCCAAACTTCCCGGCAAATCTGCGGCAGATCCCCCTCGTAGAAGTCGACCAAAGGCGTCAGCGCTTCGGGTCTTGCTTCGGCCCTGCAGCGGCGCCACACCGGCTCTGCGAGAGCCGCCATCTCCGCGATATGGGAAAACGGAATACGGTGCGTCAGCAGCACGTGCACGGACATGTCATGTGCCACTGCGGTCATGTGTTCGCACCAAAAGCGATTGGGCATGTGCAGCGCTAGCTTGCGTGCGTTGTTCTGGTAGAATCTCTCCGTGGCGACGTTGATACCAATGGTCCCCTCTAGGTAGAACGAAAGCCAACTGACGGGGTCCACGCGGTAGTCGTCGACCTCGATCAGGCGAGCGCGAAAGCCACCTCCCGCGACGCCCATCTTGCTCAGCAAGCGGTGTAGGGTTTCCGGGCTTGGCACCGTGCGCATCAGGCCGTCTTCGTCCAGGAAGTATCCCAGTGCGCGCAGGTAGTCAGCCAGTTCCCGCCGGCGCCGAAACGCTTCCGGCGCATCGAGGAAGTAGCTAGGCCCCGTCGCGAGTTCGGCAGGGATCGGTGCCATCCGTATCCGCAGAGCCGTTGTCGGTGCAGCAAACCATTCCGCTTGGCAGCTTGCACCAAAGTACCGCGACGCCGCCGTCAGCGTTGGCTGTAGCAGCTGGACCTCACGCGCGAGGGCTGGGTCTTCCGCTGCAGCCGTGGCGGGAGGTCTTTCGGTAGCGCTCCAGGGGCGTTGCCATGAGCCCGTGCTGGGCGTGGCCAGGGTGAAACTTTCTTCGCGGATGACCAATGCGAGGGCGCACAACTCTGAGAGCGCGGTGAGCTCGGCGCGGCTGACGTCGGCTTCGGGACCCAGCTGCTGTACAGACATGCTCAGGCGCTTGCCCCGCATCATAGCTCGATGCGTTTGCGCGGTGTCGATCGTCAGCACTACGCGGCAGGTGGACTCGTCGGTGCCAAACTCGATATTGAGGCCGCTGGCAGTAGGAAAGACGTCGACGATGCTGGAACCGAGGGGCAGTTCCGCCGCGGAGATGTCCGCCAAGACCTGATGCAAACCACCGACGTCAAAGGGCACTTTCTCCTGTGCCGGAAGAGGGACCAAGCCGTGCGGGAACTTGAGGTCCGGCGCGCGGTCCAGCCACGCATCCATACACGCACCCACGTGCTCAAGCAGCTCCGCTGCTTTCGCGCGCAGTTCCAGGTCCCGTGTCGGCAGCGCCGCTTCATAGTACAGCGCGACGTGGCGCAGACGCGCGACGGTGCGCTCAAGGGAACCCGGCGGCAGGGCGATCACACGGACGTGCCCTACGGCATCTGTGGCGTCGTAGCGCAGCACCAGGCGGTCCGGGCAATCCAGCCGCACACCGGCGAGTTGGAATCCGTCCGACGCAAATGGAATTCCGAGTAACATCTGCAGCTATCCAGCAGGACCGGCGCGAGTGTAGCAGGTTGGAACGTCGATGTAGGTGCAGGTCATACCTTGGCGGCGGCAATGCGTCTCGGGCGCAAATACCGTAGACTTGCCCTTCCTGCTGCCGCATTTGGCGCACCCCCTTCGTTCCAAGGAGACCGAGATGCCTCAATTCAACCTGCGCCTGGTGACCTTCGCTGCAGCGGGCACCTTGATCGGTACCGCAATGACCAGTGCGTGCGGTGGCGCAGGGGACGGCAACCAGTTCGCGGGCAACGGCGCGGCCGCGGCAAACGGCGGAAACGGGGGCAACGCCGCGAGCGCAGCCAACGGCGGCTCCGGCGCTGGCATCAACTTTGACTCCGGACCCGGGGACGGCGGCATCGATCCCGATGCAGCATGCGACCTGCAGAAATTCACCGCCAAACTCGAGAAGAAGCCCGTGGACGTTGTGTTCATCCTGGACAACTCCTGCAGCATGACCGACGAGATCCTGGCGATCCAGAACAACATCAATCAGAACTTCGCGCAGATCATCGCGGCCTCTGGCGTGGACTACCGAGTCGTGTTCATTGCCGAGCAGGGGCCGGCCAATCCCGACGAGTCCATCTGCATTGGTCCGCCCCTTGGCGGTACCAGCTGCCCCGTAAGCGCCAACCAAACGCCGGTGAACAACCCGCCCATCTTCTACCACTACGACAACAACGACGTAGAGAGCCACGACTCTTGGTGCAAGATGATGGATTGGTATGACAAGCCAGACCGCTACAACCTTGCAGCGACCGGTTGGCGCGAGTGGTTGCGCACGGAAGCATTCAAGGCATTCGTCGAGATCACTGACGACGGGATCTCTTGTTCTCGGGGTCAGTGGAGCTACAACGATAGCGACCAAGTTGGCCCCGGCACCAGCGCGGCCCAGCAGTTTGATCAGGACCTATTGGCTCGGGATCCGGCGCAGTTTGGCACCGCTGCGGATCGTAACTACGTTTGGTACAGCATCATCGGCATCGGCCCGAATCCCGGCAGTTCCGACAAGAGCTGGGCGCCGACGGACCCGGTCAATACCTCCAAGTGTTCCACCGCGCCCGGCCCAGGCACGGGCTATCAGGCCCTCAGCAACCTGACGGGTGGTATCAAATTCCCGGTCTGCGAAGGCCAGGGCTTTGACGTGGTATTCCAGGAAATCGCCAAAGGCGTGATCAAGAGTGCAACGATCGCATGTGAGTTCAATGTGCCCGCTCCACCCCAAGGCCAGGAGCTGGATCTGAAGTCCCTCACGGTGGAATTCACTCCTCAAGCGGGCAGCCCGGTCAAATTCGGTCAAGTGGACAATCTCGCGGCGTGCACTCCGAACTCCTTCTACATCGAGACCGATAAGATCAAGTTGTGCCCGGACTCATGTACCACCGTGCAGGGGGCAGAGAACGCCGAGTTGCAGATCTTGGCGCTCTGCAAAGGCCCAGGGCCCTTCTGATCCGGACTGTGCGCGGCGGGTCGGCCCAGCAGTGCGCCGACCCCGCCCGGGCCGCGGTCAAAAGGTAGAGAACCCCACGCTCAGTTCTCCGCCCCAGAGCACGTCACTGTTCAACCCGACCTCCCCCGCGATGGATGCGAAGAACCAGCGCCGGACTTGCAGGCGAATGCCGCCACGGACGGAAAAACCGAATGTCGTGGACTCGTAGTCGTGAGTTTGTCCGTCGACCTGCAAGGTGGTGTCGAGCAGGTTCATGCTGCCGAGCAAGTCGACGAAGGGCGCCACCGCCTTAAACGGGTATTCGCCGCCGATCCCGAAACGAAGCCCCTTGATGGACAGCGAACGCACGCTGACGTCTCTCGCTTGGCCATCAACGTCGTACTGGCCGCGGGTGGTAGCAGCGTCATAGGCAGCAAACGGCAGGTCGAAGCCCGCGGTCATGCGCACATAGCTGACGACTAGGCGCGCGTCGTAGCGCAGCCCAAGTGCGAGGACTCGGTCATAGGGCGCAGCGCCGAACGCTTCGTCCAAGCTCAGGGCTGCCGTTCCGTCTGATGGATTGAACGTGGTGTTTGCGTAGCTGCGCTGGCCCAATAAGAAGCCCATGGACAGCTCGAAGTGGTCTTGTTGGGTGACGTCCCGGTTGTCGAGCGCCTCGATTTGGTCGTGATCTGGAGTGGGTCGTTGCGTGTCGAAATGGTTCTGCGCGTTGACGCGATGCGAAAACAGCAAGACTGCGATCAAACAAAGAAAGATTTTCATGTCGCGTGCATGTGCAAGGGATATTCCGCTGAGCTTCGCGCCCGAAGGGTGCGTGTCTTTTTCGCGTGCGTGGGACAGCGCTGTCCTGCGTGTGGCTCACGCGCACGCAATGTCAGCTTCAGGTCAGCAGTGCCGCTGCTGCACTTCGCAGTCAGATGTCAGCGCCGTGTCAGCGCCAAGTCACGACAGCGCAGGTCTCATTCTGCAGCGGCTTGGGTGACGGGTTGGAACTCGTCCCAGCCAAAGCGGGACAGATAGTTCTTCCACACGCCCTCACACTGCGCATCATAGCGGCACGCACCGCACTCCGGTCGTTTCGCCCGCTCGGCATCGTCCAGGTCCGAGCGCATCACCATCAGCAGCTTCTTGCCGGCGTCCGAGCCGCGTCGCTCTTGCTTGCCTTCGACCGGCAGCTCCACGCGGCTATCCAGATCGTAGTGGCGGTACTTTTCGACGTAGCCGCGGTTGAAGTCCGGAAGGTTCTCGGTCGTGCACAAGGGAATGTCGACCAAGAACGCCATCGGCGATGCTTCGTCAACGGTATCGAGGCAGCGACGGAACTCCGCTGCGGTCTCGGTATACGAAGCAAATAGTTGCTCGAAGTAGGTGTGCGCGCGACCGTTGGCTTGCATCACGTTGAACACCACTTGATCGACGCCGAGCCCCCGCAAGAATCCATAGATTTCGGCCATATGCGGCAGGTTGCGTTTGGTCAGCACCGTGGAGGTATGCAACTCGACGCCGTAGGCTTTGAGCCGAGCGGCGCTCTTCAGCCCCCCAACGGTTTGCTCGAAGCTGCCTGGAGTGCGGGTCAGTCCCTCGTGCAGTGCTTTCTCGTGTCCGTGGATCGAGATGTAGACGCGATTGAGCCCGCGCTTGGCCAAAGCCGCTGTGTAGGGCAGGTGGCTCATGCGCCGGCCGTTGCTCATCACGCTAATCAGGCGGTATCCAAGCTCCTTGGCCCAACCGACAAAAGTCGGGAAATCGTCCCGCGTGGTCGGTTCGCCACTGGTGAAGCAGACTTCTTCGTAGCCCTGGTGCTGCTCGAGCACCCAGCGCACGCGCTCCGGAGTCATTGCGGAGTTGTTGACGTAGCGCCCCTCGCGGTCCTCTTCCATGCAGAAAATGCAGTTGTTGTTACAGATGGCCCCAATCGGGATGTGCAACCGCTCCGCGCGCCCCTCGATCCGCCCCGCAATGTCGCGTTCTTCGCCCATTCGCTGGATGGAGCGTTGCGGTCCGGAGCGGCCCGGTCAAGTTGGCCCCGGGTTTCCGCGAAAAGCTGGGCATTTTGTCCTCGGCGGGGCTGGCATGATCTTGGCTAGCTAGGCGGGGCCCCGGCTCCAAAGGGCGGGTCTAGCTGGTCTCGCGCGCTTGATCGCGCAAGGGGTTCGTTTGCCTCAGGTGCGTCCGGAAAATACTGCGCGGTCTTTGCTGCAACGCTCAAGAGGGTCCTTGCAGGGGCGTTTCGTCGTGTTGCTGCTGCTGATGAGCGTGGTCTCCATCGGCTCTTGGATCGTGACGGCTCAGGTTGACGGCGAATTGAACGGCTTCGCGAAGCAGATCGACGTAGCCGGCTCCCTCCGCTATCGGCTTCTACGACTCTCGGCGCCACGGCGTGCCGGATCGGCCCAGGCCGCGTCCGAGACCGAGCGGTTGATGCAGGCGCAAGGGCGCGTGCTCGATCAATTGATCCTGGGTGACCCCGCCATTGCGCTCCCACCCTGTGGCTCTCCGCTGATCTGTACCCGGCTGCGAGAGCACAAGCGGCGGCTCCCCGCCGTGGTACAGACCGAGGCAGCGACGGATGCGGCCTCGGGGCTTCCGACTCCGATCGTCGAAGAGCTCACAAGTCTCGACGCCACCGTGCACGCGATGGCCACCGAAGTGCAGTCCCGGGTAGATCGGGTGTCATTCACCGCACGTGTGTCCGCCATATCGACACTGCTCTTGCTTGGACTGGTGGGCATTGGTGTGTGGACGGTGTTTCGGCGTATTCGCCTTGTTGGTGCCGCCGCGGGTCAGGACTCTCCCGAAGAGCTGTCCCGTCTGGCGCACGGGGACGACGAGGTCGCTCGCCTCTCCAAGGTGCTTTCGTCTTCCATGAGGCAGTTGCAGCAGAGCAGCCAGAGCGAGCGGGAGCGGGCTGGCCGCATGGATCAACTGCAGGCTTCTGCCAAAACCTTGGCCGAGAGCCTCGATGGGTGGCTTTCGACTGACGCAGGGCAACCCATCGCGTTGTCCGGGTTGGTCGAGAGTGTGTCCGTATCCGGCGCATGGGTCGATCAGTGCGGCGCACACGGCGAGCTCGATTTGGTCGCCAGCGAGAACATCGACCGCGCCCGTTGGTCGGAAGTCGTTGCCGAGCGCTACCAACGGGCAATCACTGCCGGCGCGCCCGTCGAGTTCTTGCCCGACGCGACGGGAGGATACACGGCGATCGTGCGCCTTGGTTTTCAAGACCAAGTCATTGGACACCTTGGCCTGATCGCGAATTGCCCGATCCAGCTGACGCCGGAGCAGCACGCTGCCCTAGAAACCATGGCGCAGTTTCTGAGTGCATCGCTTCTGGCGCAGCGACTTTTGGCTGAGCGTCGGCATCGCGAGGCCATCGCGGCGTCCCTAGCGGTGATCACGGACCTGGAACACTCCGGCGCCGAAATCCGTCGACACTTGAGCGCGCTCGTTTCCCACGATGTGATGGAAATCGCCGTCTTGGGCGAAACGGGGAAAGTGGACGCGGTGTGGCGCGTGGACGCGCAAGGTTCGGTCGCCCGCGCCGCGCCCGTGTTCCTCGAAGTCCCGCGGGAGCCGTTGGAGTCGACCCTCGATCCAGCATTCCCGCTACTCAAGGACACCCACGCGCGCTGGGTGCTAGTCGTTCCGCTCTCGGCAGGCGATCGCGTGGAGGGTGTCGTTGCTTTCGGGCGCGAACACGAGCGCTATCACTCCGGAGAAGTCGACGCCGCGGTGGCACTGGCACCACTTTTAGCAACGGCCGTGGCACGCATGCGCCTGGAAGAACAGCTGAAGCTCTCCGAGCAGTTCACCGCGCTGGGAGGCTTTTCGCGCATGCTCGCTCATGAAGTGCGTAATCCGCTGAATTCAATGTCGCTGCACGCGGAACTCGTCGGCAGGAAGCTGCGCAAACTTGAGATCAGCGACGAGCAAAGAAAGCCGCTAAGTGAGCATCTGCAACTTCTCCGCGCCGAGGTGGACCGAATCGAAGCGATGGTCAGCGACTTCGTTTCCCTTGCAGCGGGTGATGTTGCCGCCAGCGCTGACGCCGTAGACCTCCGCAAGCTCGTCGACGCCGTTCTCGAAGTGCATGCTCCCCACTTTGAGCAACACGACATTACGTTGCATGTCGAGACTGGTGACGACCCTGTCATCGTTCGGGTGCATGCGCAGCGCATCCAGCAGATCCTGCACAACCTCTTGAAGAACGCGCTGGATGCCCTCGCGGGCGAAAGCGAGCGTTCGGTCCGGGTCAGCATCCATCGTAAGACCGAGTGCGTGGAGGTGCGAGTGCGAGATTCGGGTCCGGGGCTCTCCGACACCAACGTCGTCTTTTCGCCAACTTACTCCACCAAGGCGGGCGGCGGCGGGATGGGGCTGGCAATCAGTCGGCAGATTGCGCGACTGCACTCCGGATTCCTGGGCGCAGAAAAGCCTGAGCACGGTGGCGCAGAATTCGTCTTGTCGCTGCCGCTGGCGAGCTAAGCTCTGTGCCGAGGGCCCGACGTGAGCGCCAAGAATAAGGACACGCTTTCCGCGGACGTCTGGGGCGGACTGGCCGCCATGCTTGTCGCGCTGCCTTCGGCGATCGCCTTTGGAGTTGCCATCTACGCTCCCCTCGGTGCGGAGAGCGCCGCGATTGGCGCCATGGCCGGAATGGTCGGCGCAGTGCTGCTCGGCGTGATCAATCCGCTCTTGGGAGGCACGCAGCGGTTGATTTCGGCTCCGTGTGCGCCGGCAGCGGCAGTCATGGGCGCACTCGTCGCAGAGCTAGCCAAAGAGCGCGAGCCCACGGCTGTGCTCCTGATGATGACCGCGGTCGCCCTGCTCTCGGGTCTCATGCAGATCGCCTACGGCGTGCTCGGAGGCGGCAAGGTGATCAAGTACATCCCGTACCCAGCGGTGTCGGGGTTCTTGAGCGGTGTCGCCGTGCTGATCTTCGTGAAGCAACTACCCGGCCTGTTGGGGGTCAGCGGCGGCACGGGCCTCCTCAGCGCGCTCAGTACACCCGAAGCATTCCGCATGCCTGCTATCGTCGTGGGGCTTGTGACCATCGGCGGCGTATTCGTCGCCCCCAAACTGGTGAAGGCCGTGCCCGCGGCCATCGTGGGCCTCGGGGCGGGTGTGCTCACGTACTTTGCGCTTTCGTTGCACGATCCGAGCTTGCGCAACCTTGCCGACAATCCCTTGGTGGTCGGTCGCGTCGAAGTCTCCTTTGGTTCCTTGCTGTCCGGTATGCAGCAACGTGGCAGCGCGCTGGCAGGGTTCCAACCCGCCGACGTCGCCTCGCTGTTGGTGCCTGCGCTGACGCTCTCGGCGCTGCTCTCCATCGACACCATGAAGACCGGCGTGATTGTCGATGCCATGACCCGGAGTCGATCCGACTCCAACAAAGAGCTACGTGCCCAAGGCATCGGCAACGTGGCGACGGCGCTGTTTGGCGGCGTGCCGGGTGCTGGCACCATGGGCGCGACGCTGATCAATGTGACAAGTGGTGGAAAGACTCGCTTGTCTGGAGTCCTGGAGGGGGTGTTCTGCCTCGTGGCATTCGTCGCATTGCGATCCGTGGTTGCCTGGATCCCCATCGCCGCGCTCTCGGGGATCCTGATCGTGATCGCCATCCGCATGCTGGATACCAAAAGCCTTCGCCTGCTCAAGAACCGCTCCACGCTCCTGGACTTCGGCGTGATTGCGACGGTGGTGCTCGTCGCGGTCAGTGTCGGCTTGATCCAGGCCTCGGCGGTGGGCTTCGGTCTTGCCACGCTGCTATTCGCTCGCGAACACATGTCTGCGTCCGTGGTGCGGCGTCGCGCCTCCGGCCGGCAGCTGTCGTCCAAGCAACGGCGTGTGCCGGAGGAAGTTGCGTTGCTCGAAACCCACGGCGCGCGCACCACCGTCTGTGAGCTGCAGGGCAATCTGTTCTTCGGCACGACCGACCAACTATTCTCGGAACTGGCGGAAGATCTTCGGTTGCAGCAGTTCATCGTGCTCGACATGCGTCGAGTGCATAGCGTCGACTTCACTGCGGCGCGTCTCCTCGACCAGATGGACCAGCAGCTCGAAGAGCATGGCGGACACCTGCTGATTTCGGGCATTCCGGCGGCGTTGCCGACCGGGCGGGATATTCGGGCGTATCTGGCGGACCTGCAGATCGGCAAAGACAGCGGCGGCATCGAGATGTTCGATGATCTCGACGCCGCCCTGGAGTGGGTCGAAGATCAGATCCTAGAAACGCATATGCCAGCGCGGCGCAGGAGTGCCAGCGCCCTCGACTTGGCCGGCATCGATCTCTTCGACGATCTCGAACGTCACGGCTTGCTTGAAGCCGTATCGGATTGTATCGATGCCCGCAGCTTCCAGGCGGGCGACACCATTTTCGCCCAGGGCGACAGCGGCGACGAGCTGTTCGTGATCCGACGCGGTACGGTTCGCATTCTGTTGCCGCTGGAAGCAGGGCGCACGCTGCATGTCGCGTCGTTTGGTAGGAACAACTTCTTCGGCGAGATGGCATTTCTAGATCGCGGCATACGATCGGCTGCGGCTATCGCCCTGACCGAGACGGAGTTGTTCGTGCTTTCGCGCGGACGCTTTGACAAACTTTCGCGCGAGCAACCCGTGGTGGGCGTCAAAGTATTTGCGCGTCTGGCGCGTGCGTTGGCATTGCGGCTGCGGCATACCGACGCAGAGGTAACCGCACTTCAAGACTGAAGCGGCCGTTCTGCGCGGTGCCAGCGCCCCCGGGGAGCGTGGCGGTCGCGCTGGCGGTCGCGCCGAGCATTGCCCTAGAGCGTCTTCATGTACTCCAGCAGCGCGTCCGTATCCGATTCGGACAAGTCGGTGCCGTATTCGTGGCCGCCGCTGCCGTTGCCCTGTCTCCAGGTCTCGATCAGGCTGTAGTTGCGCGCGCCTTCGGAGGCGACGTCGGAGACGAAGCCCACGTTTTTCTGATCGTAGGTATCGTTGCCGCGGTAGAAGCTGGTCGGTCGCTGGGCAGCCGGTTTCAGCAGATCCCGCAGGGTCGGCACGGAGCCGTTGTGGAGATACGGAGCGCGCAGCCAGATCCCGTCGAGGAGTCCGCTGACGTAGCCGTTGGTTTTGGAGAACTGGCTGAACTCCCAGCCATAGCCCCACAGGCTGTTGGTCTCGGCGATACCGGCCTCAGTCACGACGTTGAGCCGGTTTGCGTCCGTACGGATCTCGCCGATGTCCACGACCTCCCAAAGCCGGCTGCCGCCCTCGCTATGACAGCTCCCGCAGCGCTGCTCGAAGATTGGCTTGCCCGCCGCCGCCAGGCTTGCGTCCACCGCAAATGGATAGGCTGGAGGATCGAGCGTTTCCAGAAAGCTCTGGATCGCCGCAATGCTCGCGATCGGCACGCCGTGCTTAGGCGTGCCCGCGCCAACGGAAACGAGGATGTTGCGTTCTTCGGCGCTTCCACTGGCGCCGTCCCAATGCAGCGCTTGGCCCGTTCGTGCGTCCTGATTCCACACCGCAGGAAAGTCCACGGGAGCTGCGACAGGAGGCACGAACTCCGGTCCGAGCAGGATGGCAGCCGACAGGCCGATGGCGTCGTCTCTGCCCGGGCCCCAGGGGCCGTCGCGCACGACGCTGGCCACCTGATCCTCCAGGTTGGCGACGAAGAGGCGGAAGAAGCTGCTCTTATACGCCAAGAAGCGACTGAAGCCGTATACACCCAGCTCGTCGAAGGCCTTGTTCAGGTTCTTTGCGTTGAAGCGGGTGTTGTCTCCGATGCAGCCGAGCAAGAAGTTGTTGTACGCTTCGACGTCGAAACGTACGGCTGGCGCGCCGAAGTACATGCTGGGGGTAGCGGAAGGCGTTTCTCGAACGGTGCTGGTATGGCACGCGGAGCAGGTATTGCCGACCAGCTCGATGCCGACCAGTGGGACGCGGCGTTTGGAGAAACCGATGGGCAGTTCTTGACCGGGCTCGTAGAGCAAGCCGAACGCTTCCAAAGGACGGACCCGCGGATCCGCTCCTGGGGGAAGTAGATCCGCGCACACGATGGGGATCGCCTTGAGCAGCGCAATGGGCACGCCGAGCTTGTCCGCACCAATAGATCCGTATTTGAAGTGCTCGAGGGGTGGGCTCAGGATCTGCGTGGAGAAGGAGTCGGCTTTGCCTTCCTCCAGACTGCCGCATTTGTCGGCGAGTGCATCGCTGGCTGCCTGGGCCGTGCAGCCTTCGGCGAACGCGACAGCGACCTCGTCGCCGTAGCAGCTCGCGACATGCTCCGTGGCCGCGGCACACGCGCCGGAGCCTCCGGGGCCGGGGGAGTCGTCTGGGGCGCAGCCGAGCAGTAGCGCGCAAAAGAATGCAGATAGCGATCGATGCATGAGTCTCCGTGTCCTTCCCCAGTGGCCCGCGACAAAAAACGCCTGGGCAACGGTCTCGGATTGGGTGTATACACCATGTATACCGTGCGTCAAGTCCCCGAGAATCCCCCGCGCCGATCCCGTTTCCGGCAAAAGGCGCCTAGGATCCGCGGCCGTCGGCCCATGGCGTCCAGTCCACGAAAACAAGCGACGCCTAGCCCAGCGTCCAAGCGCGCGATCCTCAGCGGCGCCGCCGCGGTGTTTACGCGCGAAGGCATCGCCGCCGCGCGGGTCGAGGACATCTTGCAAGAGTCCGGCGTTTCGCGCAGGACCTACTACAAATACTTTTCGAGCAAGGAAGCCGTCGTCGCCGCGCTGCACGAACACTGGACCGCCGAGATCGTGCGCGCCATCGAGAGCGCGCGCAAAGACCATCCCGAAGACGCGCTGGCCGGGGTTCGGATAGGCGTCGACATCTTTCTGCGCCTGTACCAATCCGGTCCCCGCCTGGTGCGGGAGTTGGTCGAAATTGCCATGCAGTCGGAGTCGCTCCTGGCCGAGCGGCGTCGCTGGTTCATCGAGCAGATCGTACGGCAGATGGACGCATCGGTGGTTGCACTGGACGGCCGCCGCCTAGATCCGTTCGTCTACCATGCGCTGTTCGGCGCCATCGAAGGGATCTCGATACAACTCGGCAACAAACAGGCGACACCTGCCGACTTCGAGCGAGCCCGCGCAGTTTCCAACGCCCTGATTGATCAGGTTTTGGATCTGCCCTGCAAGGCGGCACTCCCACGCGCGCCGTGTTGAGGCAGCCCGGGGCAGGCCTCAAAACCGCCCGATGGCGCCGAGACCGTAGGTGCCATGCCCGATCACCGGCGTCACGTTGACACCGACCGTCGTTGCTGGCGTGGAGGACGGTGCGGTGAGTAGCAGCACGACGCCGCCCGCGAGCAGGATCCCGCCCGCCACGAAGGAGACCGTTTCAAGGCCGGCAGCAGAATCGACGTCGTCGTTCAACCCGTTGATCTTCGTCGCTTCTTCGGGGGTGCAGTTTTTCCCGCTGGGGCAGATGTCGTCGCGGTCTTTGACTTTGGAACTGCGTTGCAACTCGAAGAACACCCCTGCGCCGATCCCGACGACGCCGATCCCGCCTGCAATCCAGCCCAGGGTGCGCTGGGTCGCGCCCGGATCCGCGGCCGCGGTCATCGTGTCGCCTGGGCCGGCGGAGCCAGTCGGAGCCTGGCCGGCAGCGCCCGACGTGGCCGCAGGCTCGGTGCCGGTCGCATCGTCCTCCAACGCTGGCAGATTGAACTCCACGCTGGCGGCGTTCGCCCCCACCACTACCTCGGCCACGAGCTTTTTCTTCCCGGGTGCCGAGGCCTCAACCACATGCTTGCCGGCGTCTACCGGCACGCTCGAACCCCATAACGAGCGACTCACCTGCGCGCCGTCTCGACGGACTTCCAAGCCGGTCACGTCGCTGGCTGGGGGTACTTGTATCACCAGCTTTGACAGCTTGGGCTGCAGCGCTGCCGCACGCTTGCGGGCGACGTCGCCACGCGGGTCGTTGGTGCGCCCTGCGATGTCGATAGCGTCGCGCCAGCGTGCCCAGGCGCTGGCGGTCTGTCCGTTCTTTTCGTAGCAGTCCGCTAGATGCACCAGCGCGCCCAATTGGGGATCGAGACGGTTGCTTTCGGCGTACTTGGGGCACGCCGCGGCGTAGTTGCCCGCGGCCATCAGCTTCTCCGCGTCGTCGTAGAGCGCGACCGCTGCGGCGCGGTTGGCGTCCCCTTGTGCCAGCGCCGCGCTCGGCAGCAGTGGCACGAGTGCCAGCAACGAGGCTTTCCAAAGTACGTGTCTCACAGTCGACCTCCCAGCTCGTCCGCCGGTGCGGGCTTCGGTGGTGGTTTCGGGGCGGGGGGCTCTACGGGTTTCACAGTCTTCTCCGGGGATGGCTTTTTTACCACGGGTTTCTGGATTGGCGCCGGTCTAGCCGTGGGCGGTGCAGGCCTGGCTGCGGGTGTGGGTTTCGTGGGCGGCTCCTCGGACGCGGCCGCAGCGGGGGCTACGGACGGCGCCGGCTGCGCCGACAGCGGCGGCGACGCGTCCGACGACTCGCTGGCCGCCGGTTCTGGTTCCGGCATCGCCGAATCCGCGGGGGCTGCGTCGGGCGACGCACTGAAGATGGCGCTCCTGAACGCAATCACGATTGCCACCACGCCCACTGCAACCATCACGGCCCCCGCCGCTGCCCAAGGCAACACGGATCGACGCGACACCGCCCGCCCGGTTTCGCTCCAAGACACCGCCGTGGCGGCTGGCAATGGCTCGACTTCTTCTCGCGGCGGCACCTCGTCGGACGACGGAGGAAGGGCCGTGGAGGCGGTGGACTGTCCCGCTGCGCTGATCACACCGGAAATGCGCTTCACGGAGCTGCGGGCATGTTTCGGTGCCACCTCGGCCAAGGCGACGGCCAGCTCCGCGACATTCGCGAAGCGATCCGCCGGAGACTTCTGTAGACAACGCGCGACGACCGCGTCGACCTGGTCAGAAAGCTCGGGTCGGCGCACTCGTAGCGGCTCGGAATTCTGCGTGAGGATCTTGGCGCAGAGCTCAGTGATGCTTTGGGCATTGAACGGGGGCTGTCCGGAAATCAGCTCGTACAGGATCACTCCCAGAGACCAGATGTCCGAACGCAGTTCGACGCTGCGTGCGGACGCCATCTGCTCTGGCGACATGTACAGCGGCGATCCCATGAGTGCCGACGTCTTGGTGAGCGCGAGATCTGGCCCCGTCGTGACCTTGGAGATGCCAAAGTCCAGGACCTTGACCATGGGCGTCCCGTCCATGCGCGTCGTGACGAAAAGATTGGCGGGCTTCAGATCCCGATGCACGATGCCCAGGACGTGCGCCTCGGCCAGGGCTTCGCAGGCCTGCAGCACATAGTCGGCAACTTCGGCGGGAGGCAGGGGGCCCCGCGCAGCAAGGATCTGTGAGAGATCCTGCCCCTTGAGATACTCCATGACAATGTAGGGCTCGCCGGAGTCAAAGTTGCTGACGTCGATGATACGGACGACATGCTCACTCTTGATCTTGGTCGCGGCTCGCGCTTCCCGCGCGAATCGACCCACAGCGTCGGAGTTCGTCATGGCCTCCGGCAGCAAGAATTTTATGGCGACGGGCTCGTCGAGCTGCAGATGGTGTGCCGCCACGACCATGCCCATGCCGCCGGAGCCGAGTAGTTTTTCGACGCGGAATTTGCCAGCGAGTATGTCGCCCTGATTAACCGACACGTAAATGGCCCCTGCCCGGCCGAGACTATACCCCAGGGCTCGAAAGTTCCGGCTGTCATGTGTCATCGCGATGCAGGGCTGCTGCTCGCTGGTAGTCGCTAGCGCCATCGCGCTTGCTGGTGGGTTGAGCGGAGCTGTCGCGAGAATTACGGCGTTGCGGCAGGCAGACGCAGGGTCGCAGGCGCGATGCCGACCGCCAGGGCAGGGAACGCCTCGTCGTCTGCGCTCCCGGCGCGCTGGGTTACAAATAGCAGCGTGTAGCCGTCCCTGGGCAACACCGCCGGCGCACGGGGCAGGCGTGGCCCCGAAAGGGCGGGCTGCGGGTTCTTCTGCATCGCTCCGGAGTCTGCGTAGCGCGCAGCAAGACCAATGCCCGTGACGCCGGCGGCGTCGCGCCCGGCATAGTACAAGCGCAGGACTTGGCGGCCCTCGGCGGTCTTTGCCAGCCACGGCTCGGGATCCGACACGCCTGCTGCGTCGAAGGTTTCGCCAGCGCTGGGCTCGAGCACGGGCGCTCCCGTGCGCGTCCAGTCGAGGCCGTCGCTGGAGGTAGCTTCGCCGATGCTGCCGCCGGCGCCGTAGAACAGACGGAAGTCGCTAGCGCCGAGCATCGTGAGCGCCGGACCCTGGGGCGTGGCGCCAGCTTCCCAGGCGCTGCCGCCTTGGGTGGAGAGCACCGGTGTCGTCGCGTTCGTGAACGTCACGCCGTCGCTAGATCGCGCGATGCCGATGCCATCGGTGCCGGCGTAGGCCAGCCAAACCTCCGCGCCGACACGCAACACGGAGGGTGCTTCGAGGGTCGCGCCTTCCCAGGCTTCCCTCGCCGCCAGCACCGGATCCTGCGGATCCGGTTGTTCGACGAAGCTGCGTCCGTCCTCTGCGATGAAGCGATAGATGCCACTCACGCCGCCGACACTCGCCGCAGCGTACAGGGCCACGCGCTCCCCATCGAGGGGCAAGAGCGTGGCGTCGCGGTGATCCACAGAGCGCCGGCGCAGCGTGTAGGGAGCGTTGCTGGCCAGCTCGGGCCGCACCAAGTAGCGGAACGGTCCCGCCAGGTTGTTCGGGCGAACGGCGTCGTCATCACCGGCTTCGCTCGCTAGCGTCGCGCAGCCGCAGGGCAGCAGTGCGGCGAGCAGCCAGAACCCACGGGAAAATCGGCGAATGCGGCGCTTCATCGGAATCCTACTCCCAGAGTGGCGCCCACGTTCAGGATGCTGCCATCCGCGCGGTAGTCTCCCACGTAGTCGGCGGGGTTTTCTTTTAGGGTCACCCGAGCGGGCAGCAGCGACCACTGAAGATGCATGTCAAATCGCAGGTCCCCAGGCAACACCTCGCCCGGATCCGAAAGCACAAACCCCGAGCCGGCGGAAAATACGTGTCGATTGGCGTCGACGAAGTTGGTGCGCCCCGTCTGCGGCGGCACCGGCGAGTGCTCGTACACATAGCCGACGCGAAGCGGGATCGAGAAATCACGCGCGACACTCAAGAAATACTCCACGCCCAGGCGCGGCACCAGGCGGTCGGAAAAGTTGGGGTCTTCCACTTCCGTTGGTTTCGGGTTCTCTGGCAGCTCGAAGCTCGCCGGTACCTCGACGTCCAGCACGGTTTGCGAGCGGCTGACGGGGCTCTCATACGCGGCCCAATTCACCCAAGTCACGTCTGCGGAGAGCCGCAGCTCTTTGCTGAGCTGGTAGGCGCCGCCCAAGACGAGCTGCTGGGGAATGAACGCATTTGTGGTTTGCGAAGTCAGCGTGTAGCGCGCGGGCACCTGCAGCAGCGTGGCGTCGACGTTGCCTGCCAGCTCCGCGTCGATGTTCAGCGCGATCTTCGCCTGCCCGCGATACACCACCGCCAGATCCAGCTCGCGGGTTGGCCGAAGTGTGACGCCGAATTGCGGGTAGCGCACAGACGTCAGATCTGCGTCGACCTCGTGTTCGAGTTGCGAGTCGTATTCTGTGCGTCCGCCACCGGGCAACACTGCGGTCCCGCGAATACCGAAGCGCCCTTGAGTGGCTGCGAGCCAGGTAACGCCGCCCCCCACGGATAGCCAGGGCAGCGGCCGCAACGCGACACCCGCGGAGAGATACAAGAGCTGCGGGCGATTGTCGTATAGGAGCCAGCGCGGCTGATCCTGTCGTGCGCTACGCGCTCGCGACAAACGTTCGTCATTGAGATGGGTGGCGATGCCAAAGGCGAAGGGCAGCGTGCCGACACTTCCCGGAGCCACGATGCCGCCAACGATGCCGCGCACCGGGTCGACCTGGCTATCGTGACCGTTCATCGAAAGCGAATGCGACACGTGGGTGTAGCCAACGGAAAGGTCCGTGCCGCGGGCCAGGGCGAGCCCCGACGGGTTGTAATAGCAGGCGGAAAAATCCCGCGCGCTTGCGCTCATCGCGCCGCCAAGGGCCGTGGAGCGCGAGCCGAGTCCGTAGCTGTCGACGGGGTTCGCGGCCGCCGGCGCCGCGATACAAAGCAGCACCCAGGTCAGGACACCGATCCCACACGGCCTGGGCATCAGAACTTCACTCCCAAGATCAGGCCGAAGTTCTGTACGACGCCCTTGCTTTCGAGCTCGGGCGCACCCGGATTATTACTGGGCACACTGGCGTCTTTGGCATGAGTGCGTGGCGCCAGTAGATGCACTTGATAGAACGCGTCCAACGTGATCGGCGGCAGCGGCTCGAACAGCTCGACTCCGTATCCAACCGCGAGCACATGGCGATCGTTGTCGAGGGTATTCCGTGTGCCGGTCTGTTCTTGAAGCGGACTAGGTTCGAAGGCGTAGCCGGCGCGCAGTTCAGCCCGGGACACGGCACTGAGCTCAAGCTCGTAGAGTGCGCCCACTCGCGGCACGATCACATCGGAAAACTCGATAGGTTGCACCCGCAAGGCGTCGCAATCGGGTTGCGCGCTCGGGCAGCGCACCGTGGCACGCTGAAAGCCGTCGAAGGCGGACCAGTGCTTCCACGTGGCGCCGGCGACCAGCGTCAACCTAGAGAAGCGCTGTCCCACTTCGGCTTGCAGCGCCATGGGATCGTATTGCGCGATGCCCGCGATGTTCAGCGACGGCACCACCAAACTACCCAAATCCCGCACGTCGACGACGACGTCGAATTCGCCTTCGAGGGCGCCCCGCCAAGTCACCCCTAGCTGGGTGTCTTCGACCTGGTACGCCGCGCCAAAAATCGGCGCATAGGTGGCGATCAACTGATCGTCCACCACGGTGCCGACGCGGCCCGAGGTGTCCGTCTGCACGACGACGGTGCCGACCAATTCAGCCAGCGCGAGAAACCCGGCCCCAAGCTGCAGCCCGTGGCCGAGGTCAACGCCCAAGCCCAAGTTGAAGTTCAGCGTTTGTGCCCGATCCGTCAGCAGTGGGAACTGTGGGCGCTCCGGATACAGCAGCCTGGCGCGCGCGATCAGCTGCGTGGGTGTGTACGTGCCGAGTCCGAGGGTGAGCCGGTCTTCGATCACGCCGCCGAAGGGCAGGGGCAGCACGACACCAATGAAGGTGCCGCCCACGCCTTCTTCAGGCACGTCGCCCGGTGCGTTTGCGCCCTCGGCTTTCAGGGCTAGCGTGGCGGCTTGGTAGCCGAGGCTCAGCTGTCGATCGCGACTCAGGGCGAGCAGCGCCGGGTTCGCGTAGGTGGTTGCAAAGCCTCGTGCCACCGCGGCGCCCGCTCCCGCCATGGCCTGGGGCTGCGGGCCAAAGCCGTACAGCTCTGCGGGAGACGCCGTCGTCGCAGCGCTCACAGCGGTGGTCGCTGCGAAAACAAAGACAGAAAGCGAGGCTCGGCGCAGCACGGCCTTCGCCTCAAGGGGCGGGCACGCGGCCCGCGGGTTCGTCCATGAAGTTGCGCACGAAGCCGGCGCACTGATTCATGGCGGCTGGGATGTCGTAGATCACGAAGTGGCCATCCGAGGCCTTGGCTGCTTCCCACTGCGCCAGCACACCACTGGCCTTGCCATTGGCCAGGTTGCCCGCCAGCCCATCCTTCGGGATCGTCACCGGCAGGAAGCGGTCGTCGAATTCAGCTTCGTAGACCGAGTGGATCACTGGATTTTGCGGCGGCAGACCCAGGGCGAGGGCCTGGGCTTCAATGCCGCGCGGCGTGGAGTAGCTGTCGCCGCTTCCGTCAGCGTTGACACCCTCGGTCATGAGTACGCTTTTCGGCGCGAACCCGGCGCGCGGCGCTTGTGCGATGCGCCTCACGTAGTGGATCGTGTCCGTCGGGTCGACGATACTTTGGGCCAAGCACATGGCGGGATGGAACTCATCGAGTTCCGCCTCTTCGTCCACGGCCAGCGCCAAGAAGACCTTCTTGACCAGACCCGCGATGTCCCAGGGCTCTTTCTTCTCCAGAAGAGCGATGGTGATCAGGCCGCCGGAGCCGCTGAGCACGCCGCCACGTGCGCTGTCGTCAATGGCCAGGTAAATCGGACCGTTCAGGCCGCCTTGGGAGTGCCCGAAGTAGCCGAGCCGAGAAGCGTCGAAGCGGATCTCAGTTCCCCCGTACGCAATGCTAGCGGGCACGGTCATCTTCGACGCCGTGAACAGCCGTGCTTGCTGGACAACGTCGATGGCGGACTGTGGCCCGTTGGCGCGTGCCGCTTCCAGGTTTTGGAAGTTGAAAAAGAGGAAGTCGGACGTGCCGGCCCCTGCACCCGGGCGCGTGCCGTGAAAGATCTGGTCGATGCCCATGGTCGCGATGCATTGTTTGGCTAGGGATTCCGCTTCATCCCCCGCGCCGAGGAGCGTTCGATAGTCGCCATAGGTCCCGTGACCGTAAAGAACGATGGGGTAACCCGCGGCGGGCATCGGACACTTGGCCGGATCCGGCACGGCCAAGGTGAAACGCAGGTCCATCTCGCGCTGCACTACGGGCGTTCCGTCTTTGTCAAACGCGAGCGCGCCGCCATCGCCGGCCTGTGCAAATGGGATCTTGCCCTGCTGGAAATCTGGGGAAGGGCCGTAGACGCCCGCGTATACGTCCATGATTCCGGGACGACGGTCCTTCGGGTTCGCTTCCCAGGCTGCCGGTTGGGCCGTGGGCGCTGCGTAGCTCTTGACGGTGAAGTCCCGAACAGCCTGGGTTTCCGCCGTAGGGTCGTTGGTCGTGTACACCGCCAGGTGCACGATCTTCGAGCGCGGGATCCCGGCTGACGCGATCGCGTCGATGTCCGCTGCCAATGCGTCGCGCAAAGACAGCGCCGCACCCTCCGCTTTTGCGTCTCCGAGGACCGCGCGCAGCTCCGGGGACGGCCGCATTCGGCCCCCCTTCGCCGTGCGTAGGCGATCCGTCACGACCAGCGCGTAGCGATGTTTCGGCAACAGCGGATAGCCAAACACTGGAAGGAACGCCAGAGTGTTGTCTGCATAATACACAGCCTCGTTCGGTGCGAGCTTCACTCGGATCAGCTGCCGCGTCCCGTTTTCGTCCGCCCCGGGCGTGATGTCGATGAGTTGCACACTGCTGCTTGGGTCGATGGCTTCAAGGGGTGATGCCGGCAGGGTGCCTTCGTCCAGGGCGGTGGTGAAGCGCAGGAAGCCGCCCGCCGCAGGTGAAAACCCGTCGAGCACTCCCTGCATGGAGTCGATGAACTGATCGAGCAACGGCAGCTCCCGCGGATTCGGATAGCCAGCGAAGCGCACGCTGCCGTCTTCGACACGAAATTCGCTCGGCCATGGATGATCGAAGAAGGTTTCGTCGGCCAGGGCGTCCAAGGTCTCCGGCACCGCGTAGATGCTGTATCCCGGAGCCGCGTCTTCGGCCTCGCCGTCGCCGCACGAAAGCGCGCACAAGCTCAGGACTCCCACCGCTGCTCGCCAGCCACCCATATTCGTATTCCTAGCCGATCCGACGCAGGGCCGCATGTGGGTCTGTTTTTTTGGTTTGGTTTCCTGCGCTCTTGCAGCCATCGACGCGCTCCCTTGACGCCCGCCGGGGTCCGGCGAAAGGACTCCGCGGACAACGAGAACACGGAGACCCCCCATGCGCATCGGCACACCCCTGAGTCCTTCCGCAACCAAAGTCATGTTTCTGGGCTCCGGTGAGCTCGGCAAGGAGGTTGTGATCGAGTTGCAGCGCCTTGGCGTCGAGGTGATTGCCGTGGACCGCTACCCGGGCGCGCCGGGGCAGCAGGTGGCGCATCGCAGTCACGTCATCGACATGACGGATGCCAAGGCGCTCCGGGCACTGGTCGAAAAAGAGCGACCGGATCTGGTCGTGCCGGAGATTGAAGCGATCGCGACCGACGAGCTACTTCGCATCGAACAGGATGGGCTCGCGACGGTGATCCCGACGGCAAATGCTGCGCACGTCACCATGAACCGCGAACGCATCCGTCGCCTCGCGGTGGAATGCGATCTGCCGAGCTCCAAGCATGCGTTCTGCTCTTCCCTTGCTGAGCTTGAAAGCGCCATTGACGCCGGTATCGGTGTGCCGTGTTTCGTCAAACCCGTGATGTCTTCGTCTGGCAAGGGGCAGAGCCGCATTACGAGTCGGGACGGCGTGGCGACGGCGTGGGACTACGCAATGGCCGGTGGTCGCGTGAAACAGCCGCGCGTCATCGTCGAGGCCGAAGTGAAATTCGATTTTGAGATCACGCTGCTCACGGTGCGTCACGCCAGCGGCAGCGCGTTCTGTGAGCCCATCGGGCACCGACAGGTTGCCGGCGACTATGTCGAGTCGTGGCAACCCCAAGCCATGTCGGCCGCTGCCCTGGAAAAAGCGCGGGCCATGGCGAAGCGGATCACCGACAAGCTTGGCGGCTACGGCATCTTCGGCGTGGAGCTATTCGTGCGGGGCGACGAAGTCTGGTTTTCCGAGGTCAGCCCCCGTCCCCACGACACGGGTCTCGTCACCCTATGCTCCCAGTACCAGAGCGAGTTCGCGCTGCACGCGCGCGCCATCCTGGGACTGCCAGTGGACACTTCGCTGCGGTGTCCCGGAGCCAGCGCGGTCATCTACGGCGGTATGGACGCACAGGGCATTGCCTTCGAAGGCCTGGACGAAGCCCTAGCCGTGCCGGGCACCGAACTGCGCCTATTCGGCAAACCGGAGTCCTTTGAAAAGCGGCGCATGGGCGTTGCGGTTGCCCGCGGTCAGAGTGTGAACGAGGCGCGCGAGCGCGCGACGCGCTGCGCGAAGTGTGTCCGCCCCGTCGCACCCGCTTGAGCCCGGGGTCAGGCTGTCAGGGCGCGTCAGGGTCGGGGGCTTTTCGCGCTGGCGCTGGCACCATCACCACCGGCACCTTTGCTCCGCGCAAGACGCCGTCGGCGACGCTGCCCACCAGCAACTCGTAGAGCTTGCCGTGCCCGTGGCTGCCCAGCACGAGCCACTCCGCTTCCAAGCTCTCCGCGTGCTTGAGGATGCTCTCTACGGCGGCTCCCTGGACCATCAATGGGCGGGCTTGCAGGCCAGTGCGCGCGAGGGCCGCGATCTTCTTCTCGAGCACGCGGTGCTCCTCACGCAGGTGCTCCGCGACGCTGTTGCGCACGCTCTGCGGCCCGGCTTCGTAGCCAACGAAGTCAGGCGGTGGTTCCGCCACGAACAGCGCCACCAACTCGATGTTCATGGCGAATGCCAGCCGCGCTGCATAGTCGAGCACGTCGTCCGTGACGCTCGAGAGATCCACTGCGGCAAGCACGCGCCCCACAGCCCAAGCAAAGCACGAGGGTTGCCCGGGGGTCGAGCGCACGTTTTTCGTGCGCTCGACGGGCTCCGCGCGGGAGCCAGCGGCCCACCGCGCGCGCGGGGATCAGCGAGGTACGGGCGTGGTGCTCGAGCCCGTGGCTTCGTCGGCGGAGAACACGAACTTGTCGATCAACACCGTGGAATCGAGGATTTCGTCGCCCATATCCCAGATCGCGAAGCGCAGCGTGATCTCGCTGCCGGGCGTGACTGGCGAGACCGTTTCGAGCCAGCCCGTGGCGGCATGACCTTCGAAGCCGGTGCCTTGCAGTTGCGCGCTGCCCAGACTGCAGGGGAAGTTCTTGCCACCGGCGTTTTGCGGCGAACACACTTCCAAGAAACCGTTGTTCACGCTGACCGGGTTGCCCTGGATGTCGAAGGAGATATTGCTGTCGACAGCATTTGGGGGCGCCGGGTTCTGCAGTGCGATGAAGAAGTCGTTGTAGATGTCACACACGAACACCGGGAACTCGAAGGTGTAGAAGTTGAAGAGGAACTTGAAGCTCTTCGCGTTGGTGGGAACGCGGATCTTGAGTTCCAGCCCGACGGGGTTGTACGTGGTCTTGTCGCTCGAGGTGTTGGTTCCCGGGCACTGGCTGGAATCTTTGGGGAAACCGGCGGGAGCGAAGCCGTTCACACCCGTGTCGTAGCCACCCGGGCTTTGGAAGCCAGGGTCCGAGGGTTGGCGCGCGGCGCCACTCGAGAGCGCCAAAAGGCGTGTGCCCTCTTGGGGCGCCACATTGGGGCCGAAGGCCGCCAGCATGCCGTGGCTGATGTCGTTGATGCCCCCGGTGCCGTCGGCTTTCACGTACTTGGCATCGATGACGCCCCAGTTCTTTTCGCCGGGAGTCGTGAAGTTGCACAGGCCGATGGCCCTGGCCGCTTCTTGCGGATTGGTGACGGCGACATCGGTGATCAGGTTGTCGCAAGTCGCCATGGTGTCGTCGATGGCGTTGTTGCAATCCTCGTCGACGTTGTTGCCGGGCACGTCGTAGGCGCCCGGGTTGGCGTTGGCGTCGCAGTCGTTGCAGTCGCCGCTTGACATCGTGTAGCCGTCGCCGTCGCTGTCGTCATTGGGGCCTGACGTGCAATTGGCGGGCAAATTGCCGCTGCCGCCGTTGCCGCCGCCCACGCCGATGATGCCTGCGCCCGAGCCACCGGTGTTGATGCCCGCGCCGTTGCCTCCGACGTTGGCACCACCGCTGCCCTGAATCCCACTACCGCCGCCCGTAGATGAGCATGCCGCGAGTGCGACTCCACAACCGACACAAATCAATCCTATCGCCCGATGCATGGCGTTCCTCCAGGCCGTGGAGTGTGAACGACAAGTCCCCCCACGTCGAGGGAATTGCCGCGCAATTCGCCGGAATTTCAGCGGCGCCGGCGGCGTGCCCAAGCGAAGAAACCTAGCACGCCGAACCACGCCAGGTGCGTCGCCGGCGCAGATGCTGCGGTGCGGCAGCCGCAACCACTGTCGTCATCGGCATCTTTGGCGGCGCTGCCGCCAGTGCCCGCGGCGCTGCCGCCACTGCCAGTTGCCGCGCCGGTGCCCGTCGCGCCGCCCGGACCCACGCCTGCGCCGCCTGCAGCTCCCGCTGTAGCGCCGGTGCCCGTTGCGCCTCCCGTGCCGGGCGAGCCTCCCGTTCCTGATGCGCCGCCCGTTCCCGGGCTGCCGCCGCCTCCCGGCGAGTCCTTGAAGCCAGGTCCCACCGGGGGCTTCGGGTTGCCGCTGGCGTCGAATTTGTACGCACCAACGTCGGCCACACCGCCGCGCTGTGTTCCGTTGTAGTCGTCTTTTTCCACGTAGGCTGTATCGCCTGCGCCGATCAGCTTGCTGCCGGCCTTGGGGTAGACGTTGCGCTTGCCAGTGTAGTTGGCGTCCACAAAGTCGTTTGCGATGTTGCCGCTGCCATCGAAGCCGCCGCTGGTGCCCTGGACGTTGCCCGAGCCGACGTTGCCCTTGACGGTGGCCTGCGTCGTCGTCCCGCTGAGCTGAATTGCGTTGCCGTTTTGGCTGTAGATGGCGTTATTCGCGATCACCACCTTGCCTGCGATGTTCTGGGTGCGAACGGCGGTACCGGGGTTCACGATGGTGTTGTGCACGATGGTCAGGTCTTTGACCTGATTCTGCTGGTGGTTACGGCTGTGAATGGCGTCGCCGCCCGCGCCGAGGATCAAGTTGTTGCGGATGATCACGTCCGCTTCCGCTTGAATGGCGTTGTCGGCGCAGGCCCATACCGCGTTGCGTTCGATCAAGTTCACGGGCTTGCCAGCGGTGCCGTAGACGATGATGCAGGGATACTTGGTGTTGTGGATGACGTTGTCGCGGATGATGTTGTTGTAGCTACCTTGCTTCAGTTCGATGCCGTCGCCCTGACTCACGCTACTGCCGTCCGTGTTGTGGATGTAGTTGCCCTCGATCAGGCTGTCGAACATCGTGCAGCCGCCGTTGTTGCAGCCGAGGTACATGCCCTCGCCGGTGCCGCCCGTGTCGTGGATGTGATTGCGGCGAAAGATCAGCCCCTGGTAGCTCTTGTTGGGCACGTTTGCTGAGAGCCCCACGTCTCCTGTGTTGTGGATGTCGCAGTCTTCGATCGTGATGAAGTCCGAGTCATCGACGCGAATGCCATGGGATCCGCCGGAGATCTCCAGGCCGCTCAGGATGATGTATTCGGTCATGTCGACGTTGAGAACGTTCTGATTGGCGGTTTGCACGATATGCGCCGTGCCGCCCGCCTTGGATCGGATCGTGATGGGCATCGCAGCCGTGCCCTTCGCGCTGATGCCGACCCGTGAGTTGAGGGTGTAGGTGCCGGCCTGCAGCACCAACTCGTCGCCCGCCTTCAGCTTGCCGATCTCTGCCTTTAGGTCTGCGCTCGGCCCGATTTCGATGGTGGCTGCAAAGGCCGGGGAACTCACCGCCGTCGCTGCAAGTGCACCCAAGAATAGAGATCGCTTCATGATATGGTCCTCCAGGCGAACCCATAGAGTAGCAGTGCAGCCCACGTTTGGGATCCGACTGCGCACGGCATTCGGCCGGAGACGCCGAACGCTAGTTCATGTCGATGGCGTGCTTCTTCAAGTCCGCGAGATCTATGACTTCTAGCGCGCGCTGATGGGTCGCGGTCAGCACCACCAAAGGCGCCTGACCCGCTTCGAAAGCTTCCTGCCAACGCGCGGCGCACAAGCACCAGCGATCCCCCGCTTTGAGACCAGGAAAGCCGTACTGCGGAGCCGGCGTGCTGAGGTCGTTGCCGCGGGACTTCGAAAAACGCAAGAAGTCGGCGGTCATCACCACGCATACGGTGTGGGAGCCGACATCTTCGTCGCTGGTATTGCAGCAGCCATCTCGGAAAAATCCGGTCATGGGCTCGTCGCTGCATTCCGCCAGCTCCGTGCCCAAGACGTTACGGGACTCAGCTTGGTCGCTCACAACGCGCAGGCTACCACGCTCGCCATGCTGGCAGTACTCGTGGGTTGTCGCCCCGGCGTGGCGGTCAAAATCCGCGGATCTGGTGGAGCCGACCTTCTAGGGCGCGCAGCAACGGAAGCCGTAGATGTCGTTGGAGGCGCTGCGGTCATTGGCGTTGCCGTTGGCACAGAGCAGGTCCGCGCTACCGTTGAACCAGAAAGAGCCGCCGCGCAGGCGGCATTGATCTTTGGCTCCGGCGCTTGCCTGGCAGCTGTCTTCCCACTCCCAGACGTTGCCGCTCATATCGAATAGGCCGGGCACTCCCCCTTCACACTTGCTAAGGGATTTGACCGCTACGGCGTCTCCGGCGCCGTTGTCCACACCATTACAGGCTGCGCCGTCGTAGACGTCGCCGTAGGGGTACTTCTTCGTGCCCTGCCCGGAGCAGGCATACAGCCACTGGCTCTTGTTCACGTCGGCGTAGTCGCCGTAGGGAAGGGAGCCACCACCGACCGCGCCGCACAAGCGCTTGCCTGCCCATGCGCAGAACGCGTAGGCATCGCACCAATCCACGTAGACCACCGGGTGGGCGTCCTTGCCGGTGGCGGGCCAGCCCTGGGATGGAGTGAACGTGGTGTTCCATGCGCAGACGCTTGGGGTTTGGGAGACCGACTGCGGCGGGACCTTTGCCGCGACGAAGAGCGCGTACTGGGCGTTGGTTACCTCGGTGCTGTCGACGCACTGCGCGCCGACGAGCACCATGCTCGGGCCCTTGCCGCTGGGGCACGAGGTGGCGCCGCCGGTTCCTCCGCTTGGGCTGCCACCGGTCGCGCCGCTGCCGCTGCTGCCGCCGCTTGCTCCCACGCCCGCGGAGCCGCCAACTGCGCCGGCGCTGCCGCCGGTCGCGCCACCACTGCCGCCGGTCGCGCCACCACTGCCGCCAGCGGCCGTGGCGCCGGAGCCTGCACCGCTACCACTCGCTCCGCCGAGTCCACCGTCACTGCTGCTTGCGGCGTTGCCGCCCGAGCCCGCGTTGTCCTCGGTCGTCGCGCAGGCTGAGGTTGCGCATGACATCGCGATTAGGAGGGCGCACTTTGCTGCGTGGTTCACTGCTCCAAGGTTTTCACAGCCGCGCCGCGGGTGCAATTTGGACGCGGGGCCCTTCGAGACCGGCGCGTCGCCGACGGCCTCGCGCCGCGGCGGGGTTTGCGTGTTTTGAAAAGTGCCCTCGGCTGAGATTTATCGCGTATCTTCCCGGCTTCAAAAAATGGCGGCACACAACTCGCGCAAGGTCATTCTGCTCGCATTGGGCGCGAACTTCGGCATCGCCGTTGCCAAGTTCGTCGCCTTTGCGTTCACCGCATCGTCAGCCATGTTGGCGGAAGCGATCCACTCTTTGGCGGACACCGGCAACCAGATCCTGCTCCTGCTCGGCATGCAGCGCGCGGCCAAGCCACCGGACGACCGACACGAGTTCGGCTACAAGATGGAGAGCTACTTCTGGAGCTTCGTGGTCGCGATCATGCTGTTTAGCATGGGCGGCTTATTCGCCATCTATGAGGCATATCACAAGCTCGGCGAAATCCGGGCGGCTCAGGCCGCAGGCCAGAGCACGACGATGGAGAATCCGTCGATCGCTATCGTCGTGCTCGTCGTGAGCATCGCGCTAGAGGGTTACTCTTGGTGGGCGGCGACCAAAGAGGTGAACCGACTGCGCGGCAGCCAGGGTTTATTCAGTTTCATCGAAGCATCCAAGTCGACGGAAATCATCGTCATCTGGATGGAAGACACCGGCGCGCTGGTGGGCCTCGTGCTCGCACTTGCCGGCATTGGTTTGGTGCTGCTCACGGGAAATCCCTTCTGGGACGTGTACTCCACCTTCGCCATCGGCGCTCTGCTCGTGGTGATCGCGTTCTTCGTCGCGCGGGAGACCAAGAGTCTGTTGATTGGCGAAACGGCGACGGAAGAGTCCCTTGCGAAGATCCGGGAACTAGCAGAAGCCACCGAGGGGGTGCAGCGCCTGATGCATATGCGCAGCATGCAGCTCGGCGAAGACGAGTTCCTGGTTGCTCTGAAGATCCAATGGCAGGCTGACCTCACGGTTGAAGTCACCGCGCACCGCACGAATGGGCTCGAAGCGCGCATTCGCGAGGCGATTCCCCGGGCACGTTATATCTTCGTGGAGGCGGATATCTACGATCCCAACAAGGCGTCCGGCGCGAGCGATGCGCCCCCGCCGCCGGACGTTGTCCCAGACAGCTAGCTGGGCGCGCTAGCGTACCGGGCTATTGGCGAGCTGCTGTAGCAAATCGTCGATCTGCTTTTGGGTGCGTGGGTCCGCGTGCGCTCGGGCCACACGGAGCAACTTCGGCGTATGCGGGTGGTCGACGACGATGAGCGCGCGGCCGGCCTTGTCGCGCACGTAGCCCCCACGTTTGACAAAGACGTTCACCAACGCGGTCGCGGCTACACCACGGACTTCGTTCTCTTCTTTGACTTTGGCGACGGCGGGTGTCTTCCAAGCCCAGGAGTTGGCCACGTCCGAAAGCGAGTCAACGACTACGCGGAGCTTGGCTTCGTCGCTTGTCGTCGACTGCCGCGCGAGTTCTTTTGCTACGACGGCGCGGCGACATTCGCCCAGTCCCGCCAGAACGGCGAGTTGGGTATGGCCGGGCTGTTTCGCCAAGTTGACCAGTTGTTTGGCGCTGTCGTCGTCTCCCAACTTGCCGAGGGCTTCTACTGCGGCGCGCAAGACCTCGAACTTCTTCTCGCGCTTCATCACAGCCAGCAGCACCGGCTTGCTGCGCGCGTCCCGCAGCTCACCAACGGCCTCAAGCAAGCCAACGCGCAACGTCGTCCAGGCCGAAGCGTTCAAGTCGCCCCGCTTTGGCGCTTGCACGGCGAGCATTTCCAGCATCGGAAACAGCCCATCGGCGCCAATCGCCTTGAGGGGTAGCGTGATGGTCGCCGCGCGTCCGCGCTTCTGTTGGTCCATTTCCCGGGCCAACTGCGGCGCCTTGGCCACGCGCTCGAAGGCCACAGGGTGCGCGGCGCGCGCCTTCTTGATGGCGCTCTGCAAAGACGTGCGGTCTTTGGCGGGCAAGTCCGTGGACGTGAGCACCAGGCCACGCGCCTGCGCGGCGGCGGCGCTGGACAGCAGAAATCCGGCCAGAGATAGGCTCAATAGCGTACGTGAGGTTTTCATTTTCCGCTCTCCCACCATTTGGTCGTGACCGCTCGATCGTGATTGCTACCGCAGTGCACTTCGCCGAGCAGTCGGTGGTACAAATCCCAGTCTTCCACCCATTTCACGCTGATGCCCAAGGGAGCCAAAGCGTTCTGCATTTGTGCTTTGAAGATGTCGACGCCGCCAATCACCGGTCCGTGGGGGTTGGGCGCGGCGAACACTTTGTCGCCGGTGTACACACCGTTGACGGTGCCAGGTTGGTACGCCACGGAGTAGCCGCCGGACTTCCAATGTAGGAACGGGATGGAGATGATTTCGGAGTTGGTCAGTCCGGTGGCCGCCTTGATCACGGCGACCTGCGCGTTAACCTCTGCCACGGCCGCCGCGCTCTCCGACATGACGTTGGAGTCTGCCAACACCTGATTGATGCTGACGGCCGCCGAGCTGCCCGAAGACCAGAACTTCCCGCTGAACATCTGGGTATTGCCGTGGCCTTGGCTCTGCGCTTGCTGCAGCATCGTCTTGGCCAGCGCCGCGTCATTGACGAGCATGACCCAACCGCGGGGCGTGTTGGCTTTGACGAAACTGATGGTCTCGTCCACATGACCTACGGTCAGCCAGGAAGTGTCGATGTTGATCGGCGTCTGCGCTCCTTGGGCGCTGAGCATCGCGTCGAAGGACTGGTCCGGATAGAAGCTTGGGGTGCTGCCCCGCAAGATCCGACCCAGGGGGTAACCGCTGAAGGGCGGAATGGTCTCGGTGTTGCCGAAAGAGTTCAGGGTGTCCGCTGAATTGGGATGGTTCGGGTCATATTGGGTGACCCCCGCGCGATCTTTGCCACGGAAGGTGGTGTACACGACGCGCCCCGCGGTGCGCAGCTGCCCTGTGAAGTTTGCGGAGCGGAAGTAGACGCGCACCACGTGCTGCGCGCCGCCGGGCTTCGGCATGGCCATGTAGCCTGTCTCGAAGAAGTCTTGGGTCCACTGGTCGTTTTCGTTGACCGTCGTGAACTTGCTACCGCCGGCCGTGCACGCTGCCTGTAGATCCGCTCGGAAGGCCGCGGACGAGTTGCTGTTGAAATGCGTGGCGTAGATTTCCGTGGCCGTCTGCCCATGGTGGTTGAGCAGCACGGGCGACATGCGCATGCGCACGACATCGCCGCCCGAACCACCGGCCACAAGGTTGACGGAGACGTCTAGGTTCCCGTTCCAAGAAGCATCGCGCAAGATATCTCTGCCTTCGATGCGCAGTTCTAGGCCGCTCTTTAGCTCGCTGGCAGAAAGCGTCGCGCCTGAGGAGACAACGACGTAGTTGGAGCCGACACGCTTGAACATGCGGGTGCGCGCTGCGGCTGTGGGCGGCGTCACGGTGATCGTCGCGGCGGCATTGGAAGGCGCTGCGGGCCAAGGCAACAGGCGTATCTCCGCCAAGTCCTGCAGATCGTCCAGGCCGTCTACGTTGCTGTTGGCGCCGTCGTGACAAGCGGCCAGGGCAGCGTCGCTGCCGCTCTTGGGACACTTGTTTTCGTCGTCGTCGATGTTGGCGAGAAACACCGCGCCCACGCTGGTATTCCAGGTGGTTTCGTTGGCTTCGTCGGACTGCCCCACGCTGTCGACGCTGCCGTCGCGATTGGAATCCACGCGAAGATCGATGCCCGTGGAGGTCCCACCGCCGGTGCCGCCGGTGCCGCCCAATCCGCCGATGCCGCCGCCGCCCGAGCCGCCAGTGCCGCCAGTGCCGCCGGTGCCGCCCGTGCCGCCGGTGCCGCCGCCGCATATGCTCGTATAGTCGGTGCAGCAGTCGCCGTAGCCCGTGCACTCACCGTCGCAGTAGCAGGACGGATTACTGCCCGGCACGGGTTGCGTGCTGTTGCACCAGCCGAGGCAGCTGTTCGGATTGCCCCCGCCACCGGTGCCACCGGTGCCCCCGCCGCCCGCGCCGCTCGCACCGCCGGTGCCACCACCGCATTTGGCTTCGTAGTCGGGGCAGCAATTGCCCGCCTGCACACACTGTGCATTGCAGTAACAGAAGAAGCCGGGCGCGGGATTGGGTAGCTCGCACACGCCCTCGCATGATGGACTGCCGCCCGTGCCGGCGGTGTTGCCCGTGCCACCGGTGCCGGCGGCGTTGCCACTGCCCGAGGCGCCGCCCAGTCCGGCTGCGTTGCCGGCCCCAGCGTTGCCGCCAAAGGCGCCGAAGGCTCCGAAGTTGCCCCCGCCCGCGTTGCCGCCTTGCGCGCCGACGCCGCCGCCAGACGAACCTGAACTGCAACCGACGACGAAAATCGCCAGTGCCACCCCACCCCTGGGATCCCAACGCGACATGTATTCCTCCGAGCCCGTGTAGTGCCGTGTAGGCAGCGGTGGGATACTAGCGGAAGGATCCCGGCGTGCACCCTGCCACTGCATTCAAAGATCGGATTTTTGTGTGCTCCGACTAGAAATTTCTGACGTGGACAGAATCTGCCCGGCGCGCGGGGTGTTGTCGGCTCGTTATCCGCCGCGCAGGCCTCCCTCGGCCGATGATTTTTTCAGGCTTCTCCCGGCAAGCATGCGCAGCTCGGTGCGTTGATCGGATGGGTCATTCGGGAGAACTTTGATCCTTCGCTGCGTACGAGGCGGCACGGGTCTCGATGACGTTCTCCGGCAGCGTTGCCGACGTAGGTCACCGTTTGCGTTGATATCGGATCGCAACCGGGATGCCGAGTGCAAGCGCATGCGGCGGGTGTCCGACGACGCCATGGGGCTGAACCGCTCTGAATTGCATCGGCCGGAGCAAAGGCCACTGCAAGAGATCGCGAGGTAGAGTTGCTGTGCATCGCGTTGTCCCTGAGTCCGCGGTGACGTAGTCCCGAGCACAAGGCGCACCCAGTGCCGATGGAGGAATCGCACAATGCCGCCAGGTGAACGCCTCGCGGCAGGCGAGGTTGGGCTTTGTGCGCCGCGTCCGCTTGTGGCACGGTCGGCGCTTGCGGCGCGCCCCCACAGCGGCGCGAGCGCTCGGGATCGGAAACGCAGCATGAAAACCGTGACGAACAAGACCAGAAAGCCGCTCAAGATCCGCTTGCCGGGAGGAAAGACGCTGTTCCTTGGCGCTACCCGCCGTGCACAGATCCGGGACGACGCGCTGGAACACCCGCCGGTGAAGAAACTGCTCGAAGCCGGTGAGATCGAAGTGACCGACGACGCTGGAGTGAAGCATAGCTCCGGACTCGGCGCTGGGCTCTCCGAGGGCCAGACCCACGGTG
Organism: uncultured Myxococcales bacterium; assembly: GCA_937872925.1. Taxonomy (GTDB): domain Bacteria; phylum Myxococcota_A; class Polyangia; order Polyangiales; family Polyangiaceae; genus JACKEA01. The sequence continues at coordinate 87,992 of CALMUT010000276.1, forward strand.
CTGCTCGCGCCAAGGTGAACACCGGCGACCGCTAGCGAGCGGGGTTGTCGAAATCTGCGCAGCCAGGAGCGCCTGGCGTTTCGATGCGCCAAGGTTGCGTTTGACCCCCCCGGACTCCCTAGCTACCAGTCATTGCAGCATGGCAGCCCAGCCAACCAGGAGCGTATTGGTCGGCGCTGCGAGTTCGGAGACGGGGCAAGCGCTCTCGGCGCTTTTGGCTCAGAAGGGGTTTGGGGTTCATGTCGCGGCGACCTCTGAGGAGCTAGAAGCCCGCGTCTCGCACGCAGATGACGATCTGGTGCTGGCGGAGCTGGCGATGCTTGGGGACGTGGAAGCCTTCTTCCAGCGCGCCGGTGCCGTTGCCCCGGACGCGCCCATCGTCGCGTTGGTGGGGGACGCGGAGATCCAGGCCGGCGTCGCGGCGGTGCGCGCGGGAGCTGCGGACTTTCTGCGCCTGCCCGTGGAAAGCGAAGAACTCGATTACGTGGTGAACAAGGCGTCGGCCACGAGCGACTTCTTGGCCGACGCGCCGCCGCGCTCAATCGTGGCGGTGCCGCAGACGCAGATGATTGGTTCCTCCCCGGCCATGAAGCAGCTGTTGGACACCCTGCGCCGCGCTGCCGACGGTGTGGCCACGGTGCTCATTCGTGGGGAGAGCGGCAGCGGCAAAGAAGTGGTCGCACGTTTGGTGCACGAGCTATCGCCTCGCGCTCACGGCCCCCATGTAAAGGTGCATACCGCCGCATTGCCCGACAATCTCCTGGAGAGCGAGCTTTTTGGTTACGAAAAGGGAGCGTTCACCGGCGCGATCAACAAGAAACCGGGCCGCGTTGAATTGGCCGAAGGCGGCACGCTGTTCTTGGACGAAATCGGCGACGTCTCGCCTGCGTTTCAAGTGAAGTTGCTGCGCTTGCTGCAGGACAGAGAGTACGAAGTGCTCGGTGGAACCCGCACCGTGAGCGCCAACGTGCGCTTCGTCGCCGCCACGCACCAAAACCTCGAGGCCCTGGTGCAAGCCGGCAAGTTTCGGGAAGATCTGTTCTACCGGCTGAATGTGGTCACGCTGTGGGTGCCGCCGCTGCGGGAGCGTCCTGAAGACATTGAACCCTTGGCGCTGCACTTCTGCAGCAGCGTAGCCGTTCAGAACGGCCGTGGCAGCGTGGTGCTGGATGTGGACGCCCTCGAAGCCATCCGAAAGCAGCCCTGGCCGGGCAACGTGCGCCAGCTACAGAATTTCATCGAGCGGCTCGTGGTACTGGCGCGCGGGCCGCGCATCAGCGGCGGCGACGTGCAGCGAGAGCTGGGTCGTCAACAAGGACCCTTGGGGTTTGCCGAGGCGAGCGGTTTGACACCGGAAGTCTCCCTGGAGAGCACGGTGATGGACCTGGAGCGCGCCCGCAAAGAGGCGGAGTCTCGCGCGATCAAGAAGGCGCTGAGCAAGTCCGGTGGCAACAAGAATCTAGCCGCGCGCCTGCTCGGTATCAGTCGCCGCAGCCTGTACTACAAGCTCTCGGAGCTCGGCCTGGACTGAGTCGGCCGACCGCGATGCGCGGGCGCATCGTGTACGTCCCTACTTGCCTCGGCATGGGTGGCGCTAGTGGACGGCCCAGCCCGTGATGGGGCCGCTGAACTCAATATTCAATTCGGATGCGTCACCGGCTAAGCGGCCTCGTGGCGAAGCGCTTTCGCGGCTTCCTTCAACTGCGGCGCAGGGTCACTTTGGCGGCAGCTGCACGTGAAACCAGCCGCTCACCTCCGCGGTGCTGGCGATGCCGTCAAATCCGCGGAAGTCTCCCTCTTCCGCGATGGCGCGGGCAGCGCTCCTAAATGCGGTCCAGGCAGCGCGCGCGAGCGCAGCGCCCACGCTGATGCGACGCGCACCAAGCTCCGCCACCTCGGGGACGCGGAGGCCCATGTTATTTCCGATCAGCACATTGACCGGCTTGGGGGCGAGCGCGCGCACGACGTCGCGGATGGCGTCGCGATCCGGAAGGCCTGGGGCGTAGAGCACGTCGGCTCCCGCCTCTGCATACGCCTGCAGTCGTCGGATCGATTCACGCAGCGGATCGTCGTGGCCCACGAGAAAGCACTCGGCACGACCCGTGAGGAGCACGTCGGCGCCGGACGCGTCAATGGCGCCACGCGCGGCGCGAATGCGCTCCACAGCTTGGTCTAGGCTGAATAGCGGTCGCAGGGGATCCCCGCTGGCATCCTCGATGGAAAGACCGGCGACACCCGTGCCAACGCACAGCTGCACACTTCGCCCCAGGGTTGCCGGATCCGCGGCGTAGCCGGACTGGAAGTCCGCGTTCAACGGAACGTTCGTGGCGGCAACCAGCTCCAGCAGATGCTCCAGCACGACGTCCCGCGAGAGGACCGCTGCGTCATCGGGAAGCCCACGCGAAAAGGCCAGCCCCGCGCTGGAGCTCGCGAGAGCCGGAAAGCCGAGGCGTTCGAGAACGATCGCGCTGCCCTGGTCCCAAGGATTCGGAATAACGAAGCAGCCTTCCTGGTGCAGTTCGCGGAATCGGGCACGTCGCGCGGCAAGGTCATCCATGGGTCCCTCTTAGCAGCTACTTGGTGCGGCCCAATTGGCGCGCGGGTACCCGATCTCGAATGTGCAAGGGCCTGCACAAGCGTGCCGCAGGCTGCGCAGGCGCTGTGCAAGGGGTTGCACGGATCCAAGGTCCTCCGAAAAAGTGCCCATGATTCCAGATGCTTACGTCTCGGCACGGACCTCGCATTGTCTCCCGACACGGCGCACCCAACGCGCCGCGGACACGACAGACGGAGACAGCACTCATGGCACGTACGACCACCTTTTCTTCGGTTTTGATTCTTGCGGCGTTTTCGGCGGCTTGCTCGAGCGGCAGTGACCCCCATGAAGGCGCCGGTGCCGGTGCTGCACCCTCGCATCTGCCCCCGGGCGTGGATCCAGACTCGGACGACGATGGCGACGGCCTGAAAGCTGCTGACGACCTGTGCCTCGAGACTCCAACTAACACGTGGACTGCCGCGGACGGTTGCGGCGAGAACGAAGACGGCGACGCCGACGGGCTATCCACGGATCGCGACTTGTGTCCCGGCACGCCCAAAGGTGAAGCCGTCGACGGCAACGGTTGTTCCGAGTCGCAGAAGAGCGGTGGGTCCGATCCCACCGCCGGCACGGGAGGAAACGGCGCTGGCCAGAGTCCGAGCATCGACAACAAAGAGGCCGGCAAGAATTGGCAACCGGGCGATGACGGTCAAGTGAGCGCCAACGGATTTGCGACGTTCATCCTCGATCCCAAGGGCGCAAACCCTGTCGTGCTTCGCACCCTAGAGAAGAACGTGAAGAAGCTGGAGAACGGCTTCGAGCTTTCCGGCACGCTTTCGGTGCAAATTCCCGGCGACGCGCAGCTAACCTTCTTGGAAGCCAAAGTTTCCCTGGACTACGACAGCACCAAGGGTCAGGGGCTCCAGAGCTTCGAAGGCACCTGCCGGCTGCCTTTCCCGGCCCAAGGCCTGCTGCAGGGCGCCAAAGTCAACGACCTAGCTATCGCAACCGTGGGCTACGAGGTCGGCGCCGACATCGAGAACGTGGACGCGCCCATCAAGGCAGACCGCAAATACTTCTACTTCAACTTCTCTGGTGGGCTCTCCGCGGAGGTTGGCAACACCACGCTGTCGATCGGCCCGGGCGTCGGCGCCACCATGACCTTGGACCCGTCGGATCCCTCCTTCTTCCTCAAGGGCGTCTTCGACGGCATGCTCGGTCCGGTGGAAGAAGCCAGCGTGGGCTTCTCTTGGGGCGGCCACTTGCCCTTCACGCCGGCGCGCACCTGGGGCATCGACGCCCAGGCTGCCAACTTCGACGGGCACCTGTGGCTCGGAGGCAAGATCAGCCTGATCCGTCTCCCACTGAGCGTCAGCGGCAACACCGTCATCGATCTCGACCCGGACGACGACGGCAAGTCCTACTTCCAGGACCAGAGCGGCGGCCTGAAGTGGGGCAGCAACTCCGACGTGCTGCTCAGCCTCTCTGCCAAAGGCATCGTGGGCATCGAAGTGCCCATCGGAGGCACGACCATCATCGGCCACGCCAACCCCAGCAGCAGCTACGCCTACTACAGCGGTGAGCTCAAGGCCGGGCACGCCTTCGGCAACCTGCTGCCCATCAGCAACACCCAGACCATGAAAGTCGCCGGCTACATCAGCGAAAACGTCGCGGACAGCTACTTGAAGGCCCAAGGCAATGTTTCCCTGGACGCCACGACTCTGGGTAGCTGGAGCGGCGTCAACGTCGGCGAGCTAGCGATGGCGCAGGTAGATCTGGACATCAACAAAGATGGCGTGCGGGTCAAGGGCCAGGCTGATGCGGCGTTCTCACCTCTCATCGGGCTGAACGGGACGGCAACGTCGGAGGCGTTCTTCAACGGTGCGCCCGGCGACTGGTACGTGAAAATGGACGGCAACATGACCGTCAAGGGCATCAATCTCTCCGCCCAAGCCCACGCCGAACTGAGCAAGAACGGCATCTTCATGCAAGGCAAGATGACCACGCCCATCTCGAGCGTGGACATGTCCGGCAGCATCACCGCGGCGGGCGTGGACCTCTCGGGGTCGGCCACGGTCACTATCCCCATCGTGGCGGGCAAAGAGATCGCGCAGTGGGTCACGGATGCGGCCGTGTGTGGCACTGAGACGGTGACGGACGCCGCCGTATGCGGTTACGAAACGGTCACGAGCACCGCAAAGTGCGGCAGTAAGCTGGTGACGGACGCGGCCAAGTGCGGGACCAAGACCGTCACAAGCGCCGCGCAGTGTGGCAGCGAGTACGTGACAAGCACGGCCAAGTGCGGGACCAAGACCATCACCAGTGCCAGCGTCTGCGGTGTGAAGTACGTGTCCTGCGGCGCCAGCTGCGTGATCAGCTTGTTCCAGGACTGCAAATGCAGCGAAGCCAAGAGCTGCCAGGTGGCTGCAAGCTGCTACGCGCCCAAGAGCTGCCAGGTTGCCGCGAGCTGCAATGTCGCCAACACCTGCACCACTCCGGCCAGCTGCCAAAAGGTGAAGACCTGCGAGACGAAGGTCACCGTGCCCGACTTCAACTACGGCAGCTTTCAGGGCAACGTGGCGGTGAAGATCGGCAACAGCGGCCTGACCGGCGACGTGTCCGGGCAGTACTGCACGCCGTCGGGCAGTTGCACCACCTTGGCCGGCGGCCGCATCGACACCAGCAGCGGCAACCCCAAGGCTTGCGTGACCGTTACCGGCTTGGGCGAGTTCTGCCAGGCGTTCTAGGGTCGTCCCGCTCAGCACGGTCTCGCGCCGGCTCCGCAATTCTAGCGGAGTCGGCGCGAGGCTTTTGTCCCACGTTGTCGCGAGCGTCACAGGGGCGGAGCGAGGCCGTGGCCGTGGCGGCGTCGGCGACTGCGGAAGTGGCCGTGGCAGAGCCGCAGGCGCGTGTTAGGTTGGGCGCCGTCGAGAACATATAAATGTGCAGCCCGTCGGAGATCCCTTGCGCCGCGCACGTCTGACGGCGGTCGGCTGGGGTGCGAACCTGTTAGTCGAGGAAAGCGAGGGCTTGCCCGAGCCAGCGGGCAGCGATGTCCGAGTTGCCGTGGAGGCTTGTGGCGTCTGCCACCGGGACGTCATTGATCGCGATGGACGATTTCCCTTCATGCGCGTTCCGATCACGCCTGGGCATGAAGCCGTTGGTGAAGTGACCGCCGCAGGGCCAGACGTCGTCGATTTTTGCGTCGGAGATCGCGTTGCCACGATGCATCGCGACTTCTGCGGTAGCTGCCGCGCCTGCGCGAGCGGCAATCCTTCGCAATGCGAGCTGGGCGCGTCCGTCTTCGGGCTGACCATCGACGGCGGCTACGCCACGGAGTTGAGCGCGCCGGAGCGCTGCTTCTATGCGGCGCCGCCGGACATGCCGGCCGCCGAGGCGGCGATCTTGCACTGCACCTTCGGCACGGCCTATCGAGGGCTGGTGCGACTAGGCGCCGTGGCCAGCGGCTCTCGCGTGCTTGTCACTGGCGCCAACGGCGGCGTGGGCACAGCGGCAGTGCAAGTCGCGACGCGACTCGGTGCGCGGGTTGTCGCGGTCGTGCGCACTGCGGAGCATGTGGCGTACGTCGAAGCGCTCGGCGCCGATCAAGTGATTGTCGACGATGGTCGTGGTTTTTATAAGCAGGTTGGCGATGCGGTCGACGTCGCACTGGACTGCGTTGGCCCGCCAACCTTCAACGCCGCGTTGCGCTCACTACGCAGTGGCGGGACCTTGGTCGTGATCGGCAACGTCGAAACCCAGCGCCCAGAGCTGAATCTCGGCTACCTGGTCACCCGTGGGCTGCGCGTGTGCGGTAGTGCCGGAGCGACGCGACAGGATATGCAGGAATTGCTCCGGCTGCACGACAGGACACCCCTGAGCTTCTGCATCGAAGACCGCTTGCCGTTGGACTCCGCCGACGCTGCACAGCGTCGAGTGCGCGCCGGTGGCCTGCGTGGTCGCCTGGTGCTTGCGGTGGAGTGACCGCGCGGACCGCACGCCGGCGCTCCCTTGCCGGTGAGCGGGCACGCCAGTATTTGCTAGCATCGAACCTGGATTCTTCGATGTATTGCGGCCGGATGAGGAGTGGTGCCTCAGCCGGGTTATACTCGACACCTGGATCGGGCCTCGTGTCCGTAGCTGACGGGGCGCCTGCGTGTCTGTAAATCAGGGTGACATTCTTGCTGGCAAGTTCCGGGTCGAGAAGCTGCTCGGCTCGGGGGGCATGGGCATGGTGGTCGCAGCCCATCACTTGCAGCTCGACGAGCCCGTCGCGATCAAATTTCTCCTGCCCGAAGCTCTGACCAACGCAGCGGCGGTGGGACGCTTCGCTCGAGAAGCGCGCGCCGCGACGAAGATCAAGAGCGAGCACGTCGTCCGCATCATCGACATCGGGAGCTTCGACTCCGGCGAGCCGTACATCGTCATGGAGTACCTCAACGGCCAGGACCTCTCGCAGCTCTTGGCTGCCCGAGGTCCGCTGCCGCCCGACGAAGTCGCCGAGTACATCTTGCAAGCGTGCGAGGCCATCGTCGAAGCGCATGTGCTGGGCATCGTGCATCGCGACCTGAAACCCGCGAACTTGTTTGTAGCAGCGCGTATGGACGGCACTCCCCTGGTCAAAGTGCTTGATTTTGGCATTTCAAAAGTTTCCACGGGGCCTGATCTGTCGCTGACGGAAACCTCGGCGCTGATGGGTTCTCCGTTGTACATGTCGCCGGAGCAAATGGCGTCGGCCAAGAGCGTTGACGCGCGCACGGACATTTGGGCACTTGGCGTGATCCTCTACGAATTGGTGACGGGCAAGCCGCCCTTCAGCGCCGATACGATCACGGAGCTGTGCGCCAAAGTGCTGCAACAAGAAGCGCAGCCCGTGCGCGCGCATCGCCCGGAGCTGCCTGCGGCGATGGACGAAGTCATTGGCCGCTGCCTCAAAAAAGCGCCAGCGGAACGCTACGCCAACGTGGGAGAGCTGGCGATTGCCCTTGCTGAGATCGCACCGAAGCATGCGCGAAGATCTGCCAAGCGCATCTCCGGTGTGGTCGCAGCGGCGGGGCTTTCCACGGCCGCCACGAATATGCCCCCGTCGTCGGATGAACTGCCGCCCCAGGATGAACTGCCGCCCCAGGATGAACTGCCGCCCCAGCAAGTCTCTGAGTACCGCGGGACAGCCACTGCGGTTTCCTGGGGTGAGACCGCGGGGCAAGTGCCGAAGCGCTCTGTTGCGCCGCTCATCGCCGGACTCGTTGCGCTGTCGGCACTCGGAATCGTCGTGGCATTCTTTGCGCTGCGGAGTCTCTCTGCCGGCGCGACCGACACCGTCGGATCGGATGAGCCGAAAAGCGGCACCGAGGGTGCCGGCGTCGCGGCCTCCGACGCCGTGCCCGCGCTGCCTCTGCCAAGCGCGTCCGCAACGGTGGCTCCTTCAGCTCCAGCGGTCCCCGAGACGCCACCTGCCGTTGCGCCCGCGAAGGGGCCGCCGATCCAGAAACGCCCCGCGGCGAAGAAAAGCGCGCCGAAGCCGGCGGCGAAGATCTCCACGCCAGAGGAAGCGACGCCACCCCCCGTAGCGAGCGCCAAAGCCGCTCCGGCACCCACGCCTGCACCCAGCCCCGCACCGACGAGCACCCTGGGCGGGCGGATGTGACCTGCCATCGGGCTGGCCCGGGCTGCACTCGCTAGGGATTAGTGATCCAAGGCCGCGCAGGGACCCGACCCCAAAACCCATCCCAGCCAATAGGTGTCAGCTGCGCTGAGTCGCTGGCTTTGCTCGCGGAGCGCGTCCTGACGAAATCGCTAGCAGGGCGGGCAGCGCCCAAATGGCGGTGAGCAGACAAGTGAGTTCACCGGCAGTTGCCAGCACTCCGAAAGAAAACAGGGCTTGGTTTTGGGCGACCAGCAGCGACCCGAAGCCAATGATGGTCGTGGCAGAGCAAAGCGCGACGGCGCCTCCGGTTTTCGCCAGTGCCGACGACAGCCCGCTTTCCCCTTCGGCCTGGAAGCGCTTGAGCATGTTGATGGAATAGTCCGCGGCGATGCCGAAAGTGATGGGCAGGGCGACGAAGTTCGAGAAGTTCAGCTTCTGCCCCGCCCAAGCTACCGCGCCGAGCATGAGCAGGACGCCGAAGGATAGGGAAAGCACGGCTAGCAGCGAAAGACTCAAGGATCGGAAGGAAAGCACGCCGATCACCAGCACGAGCACCAGCGACAGCGCGGTGGCTCGTGGACCGTCGGACTTCATGGCGCGTGCAATGTCGCTGGACAGCAGCAGTGAGCCAGCGACATCGGCCTCCGGCGTCACACTCGCTGCGGCGGCGCGCACATCGGTGGCAAAGGCGTCGATGCGGTCGGCTTCCCAGGTGCCGGCCCCGATCCTGGGATAGACCAACACGTTTCGATCCATGCGCCCGTTGTTCTCCCGCAAGCCCATGACCAACGTATCCGGCACTTGCTCTGGCTTTAAGGGCACCAGCGCTGCCGGAGAGAGCGCGCCTTCGACGAGTGCTCGGTCTTCGGCGGATAACTCCGAGAGTAATTTCGGCGTGAGCACCTTCTTCAGCCGTGCCGCTTCTTGCACGGCCTTGCCGCGGGTGTCGGGGAGTGCTGTGCGCATGCTGCGCACGCTGGCGATCAAGCCCCCTGCGCCTTCGTTTGCTTGCACTTCGCGCAGTCGGGCTTCGATGCGTTTCGCGCTTTCGGCGTCTTTTGCCATGACCACCGTGGGAGTGAGGTATCGGCCCAGGGTCTGATCCATGCGCGCACCCCAGTAGCGTTCGCCGTTTACCCAGGAGTCCTTGCGTCGCAGTTTGGAGAAATCGTGCTCCATCCAGTCGTGGCTCCGCAGGCTGAGCCCATAGCCGGCCACGACGGACAGAGCGAGAGTCGACAGCACCACCGCTTTCGGAAAACGAACCACCCAGGGAGGAGTGGCTTGAGCTTGGCTTGGGGGAGCGGGGGTCGCGAGCCCTTCTCCCCAGAGCGATAGCAGCGGCGGCATCACGCTGAAGGTGATCAGCCAACACGTCAGCATGCCGATCAGGCCGATCCAGCCGAATTGATTGAATCCGCGGAAGTCCGTCACCACCAATGAGCCGTAGGCTGCCCCCGCCGCGAGAGCAGCGGCGAGGGTTGGCCGCCAGCTGCCGCGCACGGCATCCTGGATCGCAGCTTCCAGAGCGCTGCC